>CAZITS010000020.1:0-17906 GCA_964542185.1 uncultured Pirellulaceae bacterium | reverse complement strand
ATGGGCGATAGAAGTGCGGAATTCGAAAGCACTCGAGCTTCAACAAGGCATCAATTGAAAATTCAGGACCGAAATACGTTTCCAGCAACGTACCGTAAACGTCCTTGAACGCCTGCACGGTTAGCGGCTCACCTTGTTCAGCCATCTCATGGGTGATCTTCTCAAACTCAGCGAACATGGTCTGCCGGATGATTGTCCCACGAATCGCATCGATTTCACGGTTAATCAAGAACGCCCGTTGCTGGTCGTCCTTTGCGTTATTCATCAAATGCCGGCTGAGAAGCTGTTCATTGAAAGTGCTCGCAACTTCGGCAACAAAAATGGTGTAATCGTAATGCAAGAAAGGCTGGTGTTTTGCAGACAAAAAGGAGTGCATAGAGTGCCCCGCTTCGTGAGTCAGCGTGAACACATCCTCCAGGACATCCGGCTTGTAGTTCATGAGAATGTACGGATCCCCATCAAACGATCCGCAACTGAAGGCACCACTCTGCTTGCCTTCATTGGGATACCGGTCACACCAGCGTCCCTGCAACCCCTTTTCAAGTACGTTGACGTATTCTTTACCCAACGGTGCCAGCGAATTGAGCACCACTTTCGTCGCCTTGCTCCACGAATGGCGAGTTTTCTTCTCAACGAGAATGGGCACGTACGTATCGTAGTGGTGAATCGACCTCAATTTCATCTTACGTCGGCGTACGTCGTAGTAGTGATGTACGGTCGGCAAATGCTCACGGACAGCACTAATTAAACGGTCGTAAACACTCTGTGGGACATTATCGGGAAACATCGCGGCTTGCAAACAACTCTGATAACCCCGCGCTCGGGCGTAGTAGACATCCTTCTGAATCGAACCACTCAGCGTTGCTGCAAGTGTATTTTCGTGGGCCGCAAATTGCTCGTAATAGCGATGAAAAGCATTCTTGCGGACGCTTCTTTTGGGGGAAGTCAGAAATTGAGCAAAGGTCGCGTTCCCCAACTCAACGTCTCGACCTTTTTCATCTTTTACCAGACCGAATTTCATATCTGCGTCATGCAATTGCCGAAACGTCTGGCCCGCTGCTTCCGACATCTCGCCTTGCATGGCAAGAAGCGTCTCTTCCCCTTTACCCAAGGTATGCTTTTTGTACCGACGAAGTCTCTCAAGTACCAACCGGTACGGTTTCAGCGCCGGGTCATCCAGGAATTTATTCAAGCGGGCCGTCGAAAGTCCCAGGATCTCAGGCCGCAAGAAACTCGAAGCTTCGTTGGCACGTGTGGCGACGTGATGGAAACGACCATACATGCGCTGGTACTCCGCACATTTCTGGTCTTCAGTAGTTCGCAAGAACGCATAGACACCTAAACGTTCAGATAATCGACTAATCTCCGAATCAAATTTCAAGCAGGCGGCGAGCGCTTCAGGACCACTACCCAGCGTCCCCGGAAACTTCTCGTAACCGGCAAGACGCTTCTCGAACCGTTGAAAGGATTTTTCCCAAGCCGCGTCGGTAGCAAACAGACTAGACAAGTCCCATGTATCGGCCGTCTTTATCTGTTTGCGTTTTGGAAGTCGGATGGCAGCGTTCATTATCATCTCGCATCTTGAAACCAGGCCTCGGTGAAACTACCACCGCACGACCGCGGTTCCCCATGCCAGACCCGCGCCAAACCCGCAAAGCAACACATGATCACCGCGACGAATACGACCCTGACGATGTGCTTCATCCAGCACCAGGGGAATGCTGGCGGCCGATGTATTACCGTACCGATCGAGATTGACGAGCACTTTGTTTCGATCCAGCTCTAGATCACTCACCGCAGAATCGATGATCCGCATATTTGCTTGATGGAAAACAACCAGATCGAGATCAGACGGTGTCAGCTTTGTCCCGCGCAACACATCCAACACCGTGTCTGCCAGGAAACGCACTGCCCACTTGAAAACAGGGCGTCCATCCATGCGAATGTATTGCCGCGCTTCTTCAAGCGTTTTCGTTGTGAGGCGTTCTCGAGAACCGCCACCGGGCAAGCAGATGAGTTGACCACCTTCTCCATCTGCACCCAGCGTATAAGAAATCAAACCCTGCCGATCCTCGCCCTTTCCAAGCAAAACAGCACCGGCTGCGTCACCAAAGAGTGGAAAAGTCTTCTGGTCCTTTGGGTCGACAACTCTCGACATGACATCTGCACCGATCGCCAAGACATGCCGATAACAACCTGTTTTGATGAACTGCATACCCGTTACTAACGCATACATGAAACCAGCACAGGCAGCATTTAAATCGACGGCTGCGCACTTTGCACCGATCCGACGCTGAACATGACAAGCAGTCGATGGGGTAGGAGTATCTGGTGTCATCGTACCGATCAGAATCAGATCAAGCTGATCAGGCGACAAACCAGCTTGCTGCAAGCAATTTTCTGCAGCCACCACCGCCAAGTCACTTGTCGCCTGATCCTCGGTCGCACGCCGGCGTTCTTGAATCCCCGTCCTTTGAACAATCCAATCCGCGTCGTAACCCAATTCCACCAAATCTTGGTTGCCAACTGTATTGGAAGGGGCATAGGCGCCCGTTGCCAGGATCTGTACTCCCGTCAAGGTCGCCAAACCCTGTGGAGGATCTGATTCCATACTTACCGTTGGTTCAAGCGTGGATGCCATCGGGATTCAGAATTCCTTGGAGTTACGTGTGACAGGGGGCAATATAACAGATAGGGCGCAGTGGAACCTCATTATTATTGTGGTTCGTCGGGAATCTCGACCCAGCGTCCCTCAGAGTGAGACGCGAGTACGCTATCAGCAATGACCTGTGCACGCAGCCCGTCATAAAAGCTCGGGACCGCGGCACGTGTTTCAAGGATGGCCGAAACAAATTCCCAGACCAGGTCATATCGAAAAACCGTCGCAGCCTCGCCATCATTGGGATTCCGAGGGCTGTCCGACGGCTTCAGAAATGGTTCTGGAACCGGCTCGGCATGAAGATCATCACCGGTCTTGCCAAGCAGGATCTCATTCGGTTCGTGTAAACGGTACACCGCAGACATCTCCGAGCCGTTGATTTCTGCCCATTCATGGCCAAAACCACCGCGATGATAACCTTTTGCCAAAGTCGTACCCTCCCAAACACCTACACAGCCATTCTCAAATTCGGCGATCAGACTCGACCAGTCGTCTACATCCGAAGGCGGACAGGGTTTTCCATCCGCAGTCACATCGCGATCCGCAAAGCGAGCGACTGCCCCACAAAGCCGGTGGATCGGACCGAGCAGGTCGATCGCAAAGTCAATCCGATGAATCGTCATATCAAACAAATCGCCTGCGCCTGCGCGATCCTTGTATTGCCGCCAGGCCCAGCTGGTCTCTGGCCAGTCGAGAAAACGCTGACTGCGAAAATGCCGCGGATCACCAAGATCTCCGCTCTTAAGAAGGTGGCGAAGATAACGCATCGCTGGAGCAAAACGATAGGTAAATGCCGTCATGTGCGTAATCTGGGCGTCACACGCTGCGTGATACATTTCTCTGACCTGCGGGGCGTTCAGTCCTAGCGGTTTTTCGCACATCACGTGCTTGCCAGCTTGGGCAGCGGCCAGCGCCATAGGGTGATGGGTAAAATTGGGTGTAGCCAGGATCACCGCATCGACCTCTGGATCATCACAAATACTTTGGTAATCGGTAGTTACATTATCTATCTGCCATTCATCCTGGCGGCGACGAAGTAAATCCGCGTCTGCGTCACAGGCGGCGACTAATTCAGCCCTGGGGTCAAGCCGAATTCCAGGAACGTGGTGATAGTCGCTGACTGCACCGGCGCCAATGATCGCAATTCTGACCGGACTCAGACCGTTCACAAGAGACTCCTTTGCCACTGTTTTAATGACGCAATACGTTAACTGGATGAAACTTAGGTGCCCTCGGATGCCAGCCTATCGGTTTCCTGGAACATGCTCAAGGTCGTATCTAACCGTAATCACTTTACACAGCTCTATAGAGGGGTGTTGGAGCACTCTGAAACAGAATAAATTGAGTCTCTTGTTAAGCACCTGCTTGGCAGCTGCTCCGGTTCGCCAACTGATACTACCAACCCCGAAAACGCATATGTGCCTCCTGGCAATCCAATATCAGCTCGTTCCTGAATCCCCCATTTTGGTGGCATGCAATCGCGAGGAACATTACGACCGCCCCACGAGTGCTCCCTCCATTCAATCTGGCAAACCACGAGTCCTGGCCTGCACCGATCAGGTAGCAGGTGGCACTTGGCTGGGTGTCAATCAGCACGGGATGTTTGTCGGAGTCTGTAATCGACCCAAGTTGTTTGTTTCTTCGTCGCCACGCTCCCGTGGCTTGCTGTGTCGTGATCTCCTCCGTTCAGGATCCGCTCGGCTAGCAGTAGATTTAGCGATGGAAGAGTTGCATACAGGCAATTACTCCGGCGCGAACTTCGTCATCGCCGACAGCGAAAATGGCTGGGTGATTCATGCTGGCGACGAGCTAGAAGCAGCGCCGCTGGAAGAAGGCCTGAGCATTATTAGTAATAGCGATGTTGACAACCCTCGCGACCAACGCGTTCAAATGGCACACCGACTGCTGAGCCTGCAAACACTTGATTCACCGGTCAAATTCCTGGCGGTTGCCAGCAAAGTATTTGCCCGCGCTCCGTCACCGCCAGGTCGGCCGAGCATGGTCATTCGTGGCCAAAATCGGGGCACTGTCAGTTCGACGCTGCTTTCCCTCGGGATGAAGCCACGCGACGCGATCTATCAATATGCCTCTGGCTCACCTGACCAGACAAAATTCGAAGATTTTTCCCCGCTCCTGCGCGACATCCTGAGCCGGGGTATTCGTGAAACGCGATCCCAAGTCAAGGTACGTTAGTGCCTGATACTGGCGCGAAGACCAGATACGCTCTGCAACGCGATACGTCTGCGCTATCCCCGGCTCGCGCCCCGCCTGGTGTTCGGAAACCACTGCATCGCAAGCGGCCGGTTCAACCGGTTCGTTCCAGCAACAAAGTTGCGTCCAGCTCGGCAATCCCCAGCTCCTCCATCGTACGCGCTTGGGACCAAAGGTCCTCCGCGAGCATAATGGACGTCAAATCAACCAACGATCGCATTGTTGGACATGGGATACCAAGTTGTTCACCCAACAGCGCCCAACTTGCCAAACCGTAAGGTACATCCTCGGTCAGCCAACGACTCTCTAGTTTGCCAGGCGCGCGTAGTTGCGTAAGCATGCGGCTGCCATTGATAGTCGACCACAGGTCACCACGAGGTCCAAAGCCCGCTGCGTGAAATGATTCCGCAACAGGCGATAATTCAACCTCTAGCACACGACCAATCGCCAGTCGTTCTTGATCGACAGCCTGGATGACGCGACACACGCCGGGCATCACACCTTCTTGATAAAAGAAAAATTCCCCGCGTGCGTATTCAATGCGTCCCGCATTCATTAACACGCCTGCGGGATGGACAACGGGATTCATTGCGGCCAACCCACAAGCAACAACATGTGGGTAGAGCTGTACACCTGGAAACCACGGATCGAGTGCCTTTTGCACTTGAATCCCCTGCGCACCGGGCAGGGCTCCCAGCCCCATGCCATTGACCACCCCCCAAATCGTAGCAGTTGTCGCAGAAGTTTTGCGACAGACATAGGGTGCCGTATCAGTTTCAGCAAGTATCACCCCGTCCGCGCCACCTCGTTCCCGAAAAATTCGGGCCATCTGCAGACTCCCCATATTTCCTGGCATCAATACCAGAATTTGTCCCGCTCGGAGATGGCCAGCACAAGCTTCCGCGAAAGCGCGGTGGGCATACGAAGGCACAATTAACAGATTCAATTCATTTTCACGAAGTGCAGCGGCAAAGTCAGTGGTAACGTGCTTGATCTTCGCCACACCCTGGCGAGCCACCCCCTCTAATGTGATCTGGCAATCTCCTTGAATGGGGGCAACCATCTGCTCGAATTCTGGCAGCTCACAAAGCGTTACGTCGGCTCCTGCCAACGTCAGATTTGCCGCCACTGCAAAAGCCGTATTACCGCCACCTAATACCGTGAGACTTCCAGACATGAGGGCCCCCAAATGGAATCGCCACAAATACTTGAAACAACACACACTCAGCACAACAAAGAACGCATGTCGTTTCGCGAAGCGGCGGGCGTCGGCAACATACCTTTTTGGTGCCACGTTGCTCAGATGCTAACGTGCCAACTGCAACTCGACAATCGGACAAAACCCCCTTCACAACACACCGTGTCAGGTCCAGCACACCCCAAGATTAGGTTCCAATCATTGTCCCCAGGCGGTAAGATACAAACTGGCAAGAAAAGGCAAATCTAAAGTGGGTGACGGTTCGGAAGCTAAAGGAACCTAGAATGACGCGTCAGGCTCTAGCATTGCTCCTGCTGGTGATTGGAAGCCAAAACGGTTTTGGCCAGGTGTTTGTCGAGAAAATTTTTCCACCCGCTCTTCAGCGTGGGCGAATTTCTCGAGTGGTAGTTTCCGGTTCCAATTTAGCCGGCGCGACGTCACTATGGACTTCCCTCGGACCGCAACTCAAACTGACACTAGCAACCGCAAGCACTGATCAACAAGCGGTCTTTGACGTTTTCGTACCGCACGATGCCCCACTGGGACTCTATGGCTTACGATTGGCAACCCAGAATGGCCTGAGCAACGTCCATTTGTTTGCGATCGATGACCTGCCCCAAGCTGAAGAAGTCGAATTCTCGCAACCACAGTTGCCCAATAATGAACCCGCAACTGCCCAGCACATCAAACTTCCCGTGGCGGTAAGCGCCGCCTGTGGCGCAACGGATGTGGATTGTTTTTCATTTCGAGTCGAGCGTGGCCAACGGGTCTCGTTTGAGGTGGTGGGAAGCCGGCTCGGCAAGGCATTCGATCCGGTAATCTCTATCCTCGATGCCAACGGCCGCTTCGTCGTGGACCGTGACAACGACGTCGGACTGTTTTTCGATTGTCGCTTCGAGCACACGTTCGCTGAAGCTGGTACTTATGTAGCCAAGGTGCACGATTCGCGTTACCACGGTTCGAATCACTGGACATACTCGCTTCGAATTGGCCGTTTTCCTGTGGCACGTGTCGCGTTCCCTTCCACCGTGCATCCCAGCGAGCAATCCCAGGTCAACTTTCCACAAGTGGAAGACACTCCGCGCACCTTCTCATTCACGGCCTTCAAGAAGCAAACTGCTCCCTTTTTCTTCGGTTTGCGGAGGAATCAGGATGAAGGTTCTGCATGGCTACCACTTTCATTCTCGACGCTGCCCAATGTGATCGAAGTCGAACCAAACGACGATCGCCCCCAGGCCACCACTGCAGTAGCGCCGTGCAACTTACACGGCATTATCAGCAAGGAAAATGATTGGGATTACTTTCGTCTGGCCTTGAAGAAAGGTCAAAAACTGAAGTTCTGTGCGCAAACGCGAAACATTGGCTCCGCAGCGGACCTCGAATTGAGTCTATTCGGAGTCGATGGAAAATCCCTCAAGCAGGTCGACGACTCCGGATATGAAGACGCCACATTTACATTTACACCACCCGCGGATGGAAATTACGTGCTACAGGTTGGCGATGTGCTGCGAGACGGCGGCTCAGCATTTGTCTACCGCATTGAAGTAAACGCCGTACAGCCACATGTCGAACTGGAAAGTGAAATTGGCCGAATCGCAGTACCGCAAGGAACATGGCAACCGCTACCGCTTAAGCTCAAACGGACACAATACGACGGGCCGTTAGAATTGAGCCTCGCTGGTGCTCCCAGCGGCATTCGCTTGAGGACCACATCGATCCCCGCCAATGTCAACCTGCTCGATGGCATTCTCGATGTCGATGACACGGTTCCCACCGGGGTCTATACGCTACAGATTGTCGCCTCGATAAAATCCGCAGAAAGAACCATTCAAACCCACGCCCGCACGCAACCCTTGATTGACCGACTGCCAACAGGCCGCGGACCCCATGGAGAACCTTTCGAATTGCGTGAAGATCAACGACGTCTGCCGGCGACACTCACCGATCGGATCGCGATTGTCGTAACGCCACCCGCTCCGTTTGATTTTGAACTTCCTGAAAGCGAAGTCCTTCTGCCGCGTTATGTGTTCACCCATTTTCCAATCAAAACACGTCGGTCCGAATCATATTCTGAACCAATTGAATTAGTTGCGCGTGGGGGCCAACTAGAATATGACAGGCTGCGGCAACCCAAAATCATTGCCACAATACCTGCTGCGACAACAGAGCAGGGCACGGTGATGGCTAAACTAAGCTCTGTTGTCGACACGGCAACCACTCGACATCGCGTAACCATCACAGCGACCGCCAAAGATGGCGCACGAACCGTCAATCTCACGCGGGTATTCTATCTGGATACTCGTGTCGCATTTCAGCCGACAGTCGAGCCGTCTCAACTAAAACTAAGTCCAGGACAAACTGCTAAAGTCCGCGTTCTGGCAAACCGCCTGAAGCCTTTTGACGGTGCATTTACAATTCGGCCCTCAAAAGTCGAAGACATCCAATTGCCAGAAGAAATTGTGCTGGCTCCCGGGCAAACAGAAGTCGAGGTACCGATTCAAATAGGCCCAGGAATCAAGCCTGGCAAATACAGTGTCGAACTACCGGCAGAGACGCGGATCGCCAAATTTGCTGAGCAGGCTTCTGCGGGAAAGTTGGAAATCGAAATCACCGCAGCAGAGTAGCACACACAGCAAGCAGTGCTAGCTCTCGGGAAAGTCGTCAAACTCTCCCCGGAATACCAAGTTTACTTAACCGGCACTTCCCCACTGACCGAAACAAGTTCACAGTATCGCGTAATCTTCGTAACGCTTTGTGGACACTGGCAGTGGACGATTCTCTTGCTCGGTCTCTGATGGGTGCATTGCTATGCGGCATTGCTTTGACCAACCAGGCAGGATTTGCCGATGACGATGTGGTGGCCACCGCACCCTTGGTGGAAACGTCAACCGTATTTGCAGAAGATCTAGCTGCAAACCCTCTGGACGCCATCGAGCAAGACTTCGATGACGTTTCGTTCACATGCCCGCCTGTCGGCTGTCTCCAACCGTTCACGCGACCACCTTCCTGGGGTCAAGTTGATTTCCTCCTGATGTGGCGCCGGCCGCCAGCTCTCCCACCTCTGGTCACCACGAGCCCCCCAGGTACGCCTCTCTCCCAGGCAGGGCAGTTAAATCAACCTACCACGACCACACTACTCGGCGGTCGTTCACAAGTCAGCGGGCCAAGTGCCGGCGGGCGGATTGACTTCGGTTACTGGCTGAATACCTGCCCACAGGTGGGTATAGGTGGCAGGTTCCTGGCATTGGGAGACTCCTCGCTAGGCTACGCTACCGACTCGACTACTACACCGATCCTGGCGCGCCCATTCCTCAATGTGACTGACGGTCAAACCGCCGCAATGGACACCCTTATCGTTTCATTCCCTGATGAAGCGACGGGGGAAATCGCAGTCCAAGGCACCTCGACATTAATTATCGCCGAAGCCTATCTGAGACGAGCAGGCAACCACAACGCAGGCACGCCGGGCGACCTGGTTGGCGGCTACCAGTTTTCACGAATTGATGGCAGCCTGAAAATCAGTAGCCATTCAACGGCGCTGAGCACCTCCCAGCTACGTGTGCCGGGGACAACGCTCGAAGTACTCGACTCGATCACCACGCAAAATGAGTTCCACGGCGGCCAACTCGGTGTATTGAATGACTGGAACTATGGGTGTTTCACGATTTTCGGAAGCTTCCAACTCGGTCTTGGAAACATGCGGCAAAGAGCCGTACTCGCAGGGCAAACCGTGATCAATGATTCGGCCAATTCCATAATAGACGCGCAGGGATTGCTTACCCGAAGCACAAATATCGAAACCCACGAGCGCAACGTGATCACAGTAATCCCACAAATCAGCTTGCGCGGCACTTACGCGGTTAGCCATCGAGTTGATGTAACGATCGGTTACTCGCTGATCTTTTTTCCACACGTTCTCCAACCCACAGAACAACTCGACCCCGATCTCGCTGTCAATCTCGCCGACCCCGCCTTGGGAGAGCAAAGACCTCAATTCACGTTCCAGTCACGCGACTATTGGGCCCAAGGATTGACATTCGGGCTGCGCTGGAATTATTGAGCATTTCCCCTTAGCACCATCCGCGTCCTAAGTTGGGAAATGAGTTCGAGTGGTTTGCAACGATCAACAGGGCACCACGCCGGTGGAGCAGCCAGAAACCACCTGATGCATACGCTAAACCCACATTCTTGAATTCCGCTCACTGAAACAGGCCTATTCCCCAATCAAGAAAGCGCCCATGCGCAATCATTGCTATGTCAGACTAGCAGCTAAAGCCCAACTGGCTGCCCGTACGATCTTAGTGTGCGCGATTGCAATAAGTGGGTGTCAGAAACAACCAGCGGCAACTGATCCAGCCGGAGGCGATACAAATCAAACTACTGAAGCGATTTCGCCGATCAACGACACCCAACAAAACCGGTTTGCAGACGAAAAACGTTACTATCGGTCTCAAGATAAGTTTCTACCCGCGGACTTCCCAAAAATGGTCTCCGCCGAAGAGGCTGATTTCTTAGCCGATGACGACGAAGTTCTCGGTTTTGTGATAGACGGCCAGGCCCGTGCTTATGGGCTTCAAGCGACATGCTATCACCACGTAATCAATGACCTGATCGGAAAACAGCCGATCGCGGTCACGTACTGAATCATCTGCTCATCCGGGATCGGTTTCGATCCCACCTATCAAGGAAAGCGGTTGATGTTTGGGTTCCATGGCATCTGGAACGGCACATCCGTTCTTTATGATCGTGGTACCAATTCACATTGGTTGCACCTTCTGGGAGAGTGTATTGAAGGACCACTGAAAGGTGGTCGACTCAAACCAATTCCATGCCGGCATGTTCTCTGGATCGAATGGAAACGAGACCATCCAGACACAGAAGTCATGGTT
This sequence comes from uncultured Pirellulaceae bacterium, assembly GCA_964542185.1. Classification (GTDB taxonomy): domain Bacteria; phylum Planctomycetota; class Planctomycetia; order Pirellulales; family Pirellulaceae; genus UBA9264. The sequence goes on along the minus strand of CAZITS010000020.1, from coordinate 6,949 downwards.
CCCGACCCGGCAACAAAAGCTGATTACTTTTCGAAGGAATCCTCGCATCGCGGAGGCACTCGTCTTCCGCCCCATTTTAGAGTCACTGTCCAGGATACGGATCGCCGGCTTGGCGAATCGGACCTCTTGTTCGGCGTAGTCACTAATTCAGATGCTCGAGCGTACCCTTTCAGTGAACTCGGACAACTCGCTAGTGGCGTAATCAATGACACCGTCGGCAACATTCCTGTTGTCATTCTGTTCGACGGTCGCAGCGGTAGTGCTGCCGGCCACCAGAGGCTGTTAGACGGTGAGATTCTGGAATTCGAGCGAACGCGAGCCGGACAGTTGCGTGAGCGACAATCGGGTGCGATCTTTGATCGCGATGGAAGATGCACCGCGGGTCGTTTCCAGGGGCAACGATTACCACCTCTCCATGGCCTCCAAGCCGAATGGTATGGCTGGATTGCGGTACACCCCAAAACTACGATCTTCCGCTCAAAGAGTACAAGATAAAGCCAGTGAAAACGGTTGCGTTTACGGACCGGTCAGACGCGTGCTTTAGCACTTCACCAGATCAAGTCGAGATCAACTCCTTAACCTATACTATTGCTGTACAGTAGAGAGGCTGTGTTGCCGAGATGCATCGTAGTACTTCTTCAAGTCGGTGCTCTATGAAAACACCCAAACAAGCTCCCAGGATCCTTGTCGCACTCGTCACGTTCACGGTGTCAGCGTCCGTCCAATCCAGCGACAACATCGATTTTGACCGCCAAATCCGGCCGATCCTGACAGAACATTGCTACGCCTGCCACGGACCTGACAATCGACAACGTCGTGGCGGTCTGAGATTAGATCAGCAGCAAGCAACTCAAAAACGCTTACCATCCGGACGTTTGGCAATTGTGCCAGGCAACCCTGCGGCAAGTCCTCTCTGGCAGCGGATCACGGCATCGAAAGCCTCGTTACGAATGCCACCGGTTAACTCAGGAAGGGCCCTTAACGCCGTAGAACGTGAATTAATCCGCAATTGGATTCAACAGGGAGCACGTTGGCAAAGCCACTGGTCATACAGTTCGCCGGTCCGTCCCCAACTACCACTATCCAACCCGAACAAATGGCCACGGCAGCCAATTGACACCTTTGTCTTTGCCAGCCTGGACAACCTGAAACTCACCCCCTCAACCCAGGAGACCAGGCACCGCCTTCTACGGCGCGTCTATTTTGATGTGACAGGTCTTCCCCCCACTCCAGATGAACTCCAATCTGCCTTAAACAACTCTGCAGCTGATTCTTATGAACGCACCGTGGATCGTTTACTCAGTTTGCCCACACATGGCGAACACATGGCTCAGGATTGGCTCGATCTAGCCAGGTACGCTGACACACATGGCTACCACATCGACAGTCACCGCGACATGTGGCGATGGAGAGACTGGGTCATTCATGCATTTAATTCCGGCATGACTTACGACCAGTTTACGATTGAACAAATCGCCGGTGACTTGCTTCCGAACGCCAATCTAACGCAACGTATTGCAACCGGATTCAATCGCAACAATATGGTCAATTTCGAAGGCGGCGCACTCGCTGAAGAATATCTGATCGAATACGCCGTTGACCGAGTTAACACAACTTCAACAGTCTGGCTGGCCCAGACTATGCGTTGCGCACGCTGCCACGACCACAAACATGATCCATGGACGCAACGCGATTTCTTTCAGCTACTGGCCTATTTCAATCGTGTTCCAGAATTAGGTCTCGATGGCAAAAGCGGTAACGCAGTCCCTTATATCAAAGCCCCAACAGCAATCCAGACTCTTCGTATTGAGAGTCTGAATTCACAAATCAGCAACCTGCAAAACCGCATGAAACGCCGCGCAACCGCAGTTACAGACAGGCAGCGGCGATGGGAACAGAAACTCGCAACTGGCAAGCAGAAGATCACACAACCTGCCAATGATATTGCGTTGCACCTGCCACTCGAACCCGTGGGTTCACGGGTAGTCCTGGAAGCTGTTAGCGGCGACAAGATTCAAACAAATACGCACTTGACCTGGTTTCCCGGCAGCTTCAGTGAATCGCTCCTGTTCAACGGAAGACTGTTCCTTGACCTGGGGACAAAAGCCGTTTTTGAAAGGACAGATCCGTTCTCGCTCTCCGTTTGGGCATACCCGACAACTACTGACACAATGACACTGGCCTATCGCGGCAAACAGGAAACAAAACGTGGCAGTAGTTACGAACTCCAAATGGAATCTGGAAACATCGTCTTCCGAATGGTCAGCCAATGGCCACAGAACAGTCTGCAATTAATTACCAAAACACCTGTTGGTCTCCGGCAATGGTCCCACATTGTGGCCACTTACGACGGAACTTCGCGTGCAAGCGGCGTTACCGTTTACATCGACGGCGAACGCGCCGAGTTGGAGGTAATCAGCGACGCGCTAACTCACGATATCGGCCGTTCAGGAACACTGCGAGTTGGACATCGGGCTACAATTGAACCCTTCCGTGGCATGCTGGATGACTTACGGATTTATCCACGCAGTCTCACGAAAAAAGAAATTGCCACTCTGGCCAACAGCAGCCTGCTTCAACAGATTGTCGCCATATCGCCGGCAGACCGGACACCGCAGCAGCAGCAACTTCTTCAGGAATACTTTCTCCGACACCAGGACAAACCGTACCAGCATATGGTGTCCGAACTGGAGCAGAAACAGCGCACCTTACAACGGACCAGGCAGGAAATTCCCACGACGATGATGATGAAAGAAAGCGAAAAACCGCGCGACACTTTCATCCTCGCCCGTGGTGACTACCGAGAAAAGCTCGATCGTGTCCAGGCCCGGACTCCCGCAGGCCTGGAACCCAAAGGCCTAGACTTCCCGGACAATCGCCTGGGTCTCGCGCAGTGGCTTGTCCACCCTCAACATCCCTTGACTTCACGTGTTTGTGTGAACCGTTACTGGCAACACTACTTTGGACGGGGAATCGTGTTGACTTCAGAAGATTTTGGGACGCGTGGTGAACGGCCAAGCCACCCCCTCCTGCTCGACTGGCTCGCAACCGAATTCGTGCACCAGGGGTGGGAACCCAAGAAACTACAATATTCGATCGTCACTTCGGCAACTTACCGGCAAACCGCCCGCGCCAGCACTGACCAGCACATTCGAGATCCCTTGAATCGCTGGCTCTCACGTGGCCCCAGAAAGCGTCGCTCTGCAGAGTCGATTCGAGATACCGCTTTGGCAGTCAGTGGGTTGCTTGTCCAAGGAATTGGCGGACCTAGTGTTTATCCGTATCAACCACGTGGGCTGTGGAAAGAAGTTTCTTTCAATCCTCGCGACTTTACTGCGCAAGTGTACAAACAAAGCCGCGGAGCCAATTTATACCGGCGCAGCATTTACACTTTCTGGAAGAGAGCGGTTCCACCTCCAGCCCTGGAAGCTTTTGGCGCACCCAATCGTGAAACCTGTACGGCACGACGGATTCATGACGACACGGCACTCCAGGCGCTCGTCATGATGAATGACCCGGCGTTTGTGGAAGCTGCGCGTGAATTAGCTACCAAAGTTCTGGACGGACGTGCCATAAACAACAAGCAACGGATCGTGCTGGCGTACCAGATGGTGTTGAATCGCGAACCAACTAAACCCGAAACCACTACGCTGCTCAAGCTGCTGGCAGAACAACTGCATGTCTATCAGGTCAATCACAAAGCCGCTCAAAGCCTGGTGCAAATCGGTGACTCCGTGCCTGCTGAGCGACATCCCACCGCAAATCTCGCGGCCTGGACCACGCTCTGCAATGTGCTGCTCGGCCTCGACGAGGCCATCAGTAACTAAGTCCACTGCAGGAACCATATTCACGATCTGCTGGGTCGGTGGTGCCTGCCACAGTGAGGTGGTGCTTTTGCCCGCCTCTGCTCCACGAACGCGCACGGGACAGGCTGCTCCACGCCGGCAGCGATTTCGCTAGAATGTTCCTAGATATTACTGTGGATGTCCTCTTTCCGCGAATGGTTCTATCGCTATGCACATGCTCGATCTTCTGGTGCTCCTGTGCTATTTCCTGCTCATGGTCGCCATTGGCGTTTACTGCTCATTACGAATCAAAGCACAGGAAGACTATTTCCTCGGCGGCCGTTCTTTCGGCAAACTACTGCAGACGTTTGCTGCATTTGGAGCGGGGACGGGATCCAGCGACCCAGTGAATACCGGCCGCACAACCTTCACCGGCGGCATGAGCGGCATGTGGAGCGTGATGTTCTGGTTGTTTGTTACTCCGTTCTACTGGATTACTGGTGTCTGGTACCGTCGCATGCGGCTTCTCACGCTGGGTGACTGGTATGTAGAACGTTATGAGTCTCGAGGGCTGGGCGCCGCCTACAGTATCTTCGGCGTCTCTTTCTTCATGATCTACGGGTCGATGTTTTTCTCCGCCATCGCCAAAACCGCTGAGCCGATGATGCTTGGTACGGCCGTCGCGGTATCGGCCGAAGCATCCGGCGCGACTTCCAACAACGGCACTCCGGATCAAGACGAGAGTAATACAGTGTCGGTATTGGGTACAAAAGTAAAACTGCAAACCGTCCTGATCCCAGTGATTGCTGTGGTTGTGGTGGCATACGGCATCGCGGGAGGACTGGCAGCGGCCTACTTTACTGACCTGATTCAAGGCATCTGCATTATCGGGCTTTCGGTCATGTTGATCCCGATCGGCCTGAACGCTTTGGCCGACAACCCGGAATTGAATCCCGGCGGCAAGAACGGTTTTCAGGTAATGCATGAACAGCTGCCAGAATCGTTCTTTGACGTCATTGGCAATAGCGGCGCCGAAATTTCCCTGCTGTATCTCACTGCAATGGTGCTGGCAAACTTGACGGGAATCGTCGTCCAGCCCCATTTTATCGCGACAGGAGGCGGTTCGGCCAAGACCGAGTACAACGCACGAGTCGGGTTGGTGGTTGGCAACTTCCTTAAGCGGTTCTGTACGTTGGGATGGGTGCTTACGGCATTGATTGCCGCCACCCTCTATGCTGACGTACCCGCGCTCGTTGAGAATCCAGACCTGACCTGGGGCTACGCTTCGATGCAACTGCTGGGTCCTGGATTCCGTGGGCTCATGCTCGCCTGCTTGTTGGCCGCATTGATGAGCAGCGTGGACGCCCAAATGGTAGTCGGTGCCGGTTTGATCGTCCGCAATCTCTACGTGCCGTTTCTGCGCCCTGACGCCAGCGAACGCGAGTGCCTGTGGGCAGGACGGCTGACAGGCATGATCGTAGTCGCTGGGGCATGTTTCTTCGCGCTAACGTTCTACGACATGCTCAAGCAATTGGAACTCACATTCTGGTTTCCATTGGTTTTTGCGTCTCCTTTCTGGATCGGCATGTACTGGCGAAGAGCAACCGGGCGCGCTGCCTGGATTACGGTTGTCTACTGTCTGTTTTTCTTCTTTGTGATCCCCTTTTTCGGACCAAAGGTCTTTACAAGCCTGCGAACAAGCGAGGCTCTGATGACCAGAACCCCGCACACAGTCACCACCAGCCAAGCAGTTGTCTCCAGGTCCATGTTACGACAGAAGCTGTCAGAAGCAGAGGTCGTGTGGGCCGCAGCTGGCCAAGATCTGGCGGGCCCAGAACTTGCTCAACACAAGGCAACCAAACCTCGCTCGATCTCTCCAGAAAAAATCGAAATCCCAGGCCCAGAAGGGATGCAGGTCATTGAGGCCGGCGTAACCCGTCTGCCCCAAATCAAAACGAGCAAAAGCACCAGCATCTTCTGGAGTAGCATCGAACCGGTTGACAAGACCATCGCTCTGGAAGTCGTCGCGACGGAAATGAATGAACGCACCGGTGCTATCCGAGAGACACTGGACTATCCGGCAGGGACACAGTTGCAGGGCACAGGCAGTCTGAAACTCAACTTACTGTTCTACAAGCCGCTAGGTATCGATTTGGGTTCGCAGTCCATCGCATCACTGAAATCACTGGACCTGTTTCCGAAGATCGTGATGCCATTCCTGGTGATGATTATCGCTAGTCTGCTAACCCGCAAGAACTCTGAAGAAGCCCTCGATCGCTACTACGCCAAGATGAAAACTCCGGTTGACCCAAACCCGGAAGCCGATCAGCAAAAACTTGCTGCGGCCTACGCCGATCCGTCGACGTGTGAACGGGTCAAACTATTTCCAAACAGCGATCTGGAGTTTCAGAAACCAACTACCGAAGATATCGTTGGATTTACCCTCTCGTTCCTGATTTGTTTTGCCATCATTGGAATGGCATTCTGGATCACAACACTTGGAGCCTGAAAACCAACGGGCCTGTACCGGCGGTCAGGTCAACATCTACAACCAGGCTGTTGGTGTCAAATATCCGAACTGAACACCGCACACCGCATCAAACCAACGACAAAAAGCGAACATGACAAATACAGAGCAACGGCGACAAAAACTTCGCCGACTAGTGAAAAAAGCGAATGTCGATGGGATACTCGTCACCAATTTTACGAATGTGACCTATCTCACGGGATTCTCGGGAGATGACAGTTTTTTACTGGTAACACGGGACAAGGACATCCTGCTCAGTGACCCTCGTTACACGGAACAAATCCAGGAAGAGTGTCCGGGCCTGGAACTCGCAATCCGCGGACCGGGCGTCAAAATGGCAACATTCCTGGCAAAGGTCATCGGGGAATCCAAAACGAAACAACTCGCGATCGAGTCGCTTTCGATGACTGTTTCGATGTGGAATTTCCTAAAAGAGACACTCTCAGCTGTAGATCTTGCACCAACCGAAGGGCTCGTTGAACAACTGCGTGAAATTAAAGACAAGAGCGAAGTCGTAGCGATTCGCGGAGCCGTAGATACTGCGCAACGGGCATTCTCCGTAATCCGCGCTTCGTTACGCGATGGTCAACCAGAAAAAGAGGTCGCCCATGCCATCGAACAGCAGATCCGGTGGTTT
>CAZITS010000019.1:14381-17989 GCA_964542185.1 uncultured Pirellulaceae bacterium | reverse complement strand
GCGACAGTGTGTTCTGGAGAGACTGCTGGTGAAACAAATCGTGGCAGTCGTCAAGCCCTACCTGGCAGAACGCGTGCTGGAAGCGTTAAAGAGAGCTCCTCTGGAGGCGCTTACCGTTCGTGAAGTAAAGGGCTTTGGTCGGCAGAAAAACTATCTGGACCAGTACGGCGACAATGAATACTCCCAGGCGTTCTTGCCAAAAGTCGAGATCAACCTGTGGGTAGAGGACCAACGCACAGATGAAGTAATCCATAAACTCGTCGAGGTAGCCGGTACGGGTCGGATGGGGGATGGAAAAGTGTTCGTGCTTCCGGTGCCGACCTGTATCAGCGAGGTCGAGGTGGCAGCGCGAAAACAGACAGCGCTTTAGCGGGTGTTGCAGCTGGTCCTCAACCGGCAGTTTGCATCACGGGCAAAACCACAACGCGTTCGACGCCCCCATTTTGCGGGCTCTATAGAATTCGGGGCTGTCAGTTTCGTTTGCGATCCGGATAAGGTTGCAGTGGGTCTATTGAATTTCCCAAAGGCAGACACGCTGGTCGTAGCCTGCGGAAACGAGTTGTCGGCCGTCGGGTGAAAACGCAACTGTGCGGACCACGTCGATGTGATTTTCGAAGGTGGAGACTTCCACACCTCGGCGCAGGTCCCAGAGTTTTACGGATCCGTCCCAACCTCCTGTCGCCAGCTGTTGTGTATTGGATGAAAAGGCCAGCGAGTAGATCCAGTTGCGATGTCCATGAAACGTGTGCACTACTTGATTGGCACTCAGATTCCAGACCTTTGCCATGCCTTCTGGGCGGCGGCTGCCGGGAGGGCGATGTCCATAACCGACTGCCAAGAGAGAGAGATCGCGGGAAAATGCCGAGCTGTGTGCCCAGGGCAAGACTGCTGGGTATTCTTTCAGTAACTTTCCGGAGTGGGCGTCCCATCGTTTGGCGATGGTGTCAGCAGCAGCTGAACAGAGTGCCTTGCTATCGGCCGTAAAAGCCACTGATTCCACTTGTTTTTCGTGGCCCTGTAGCACCATTTCAGCGCGTGGTTTCCGCCAATCCCAAATCCGTACCGTCTTGTCGTACGAAACCGAAGCGAGACTCTCCCCGTCTGGGGAAAAGGCAAGGTCATGAACAACGTTCTTGTGGCCTTGCAATGTGGCCAGCAGTGTGCCAGTAGCAATATTCCAGAGTCGTATATCACTGTCGTTGTTCGCACTTCCTGATGCCAAAGTTTCGCCGCCAGGTGAGAATGCGAGGCAGTAGATTTCCGTGCTGTGGTCTCGTAGTGTCATTTCCAGCTCACCTGACTCGGTCGACCAGATGCGGATGACGTGGTCCCATCCGCCGGTGGCCAACCGCTTGCCGTCAGGTGAAAAAACCGCGTCGTAGATCCAGTTGGTGTGGCCTGTGAGGATATGTCGCGGAAGAGTGGGATTGAGAGTCATACTGTTTTGTCCGCGGACTGCCGGTCTGGTTCTACAAACGTTCAGCCATAATGTGCCTTCGCACGGAGTGCGTTCTGAATTGTCATGCAGCCGCGATTGGCTTCATCGAGAGCGGCATGTAAACACTTTACGTGTGGGAGACGGGACTGGAACTTAGAGAAGTTGTTCGATGGGCTGTCCCTTGCAGATTTGATGGGGGCGTTCCGTTTGATCGTAGAGGTGTCTGGTGATGTCGATCCCCAATAAATGAAGGATCGTCGCTCCCAGATCAAGGGGCGAGACAGGGTATTCTTTTGGATAAGCGCCATCGCGATCGGATTCGCCGAAAATGGTCCCGCGCGGAATTCCTGCGCCAGCCATTACCGCGGAAAACACTTGTGGCCAGTGGTTGCGTCCACCGTTGGCATCGATTTGTGGGCTGCGCCCAAACTCTCCCATCCAAACGACAAGCGTGTCGTCGAGCAGGCCACGGGTATCCATGTCGGCGAGCAACGCCGAGAAGGCCCGATCCAACGGGGGTAGTTGCCAGTTTTTCAAGTTAGGGAAATTGTTGATGTGGTTGTCCCAGCCGATGTCCGTACGCACTGGTCCATTGCGCCAATAAACGGTGACGAGAGGGACCCCGGCTTCGATCAGGCGTCTGGAAAACAATAGTTCTTGACCGAAAGTGTGACGCCCATAACGATCACGCAACCGAGGGTCTTCGGTAGATAAATCAAAAGCACGTCGTGATTGGGGCGACGATAGTAGCGAGAGAGCTTTTTGTTGTGCGCTGTTGAGACTGGCCGCAACACGGCTGCGATCTAGTTGTTTCATGCGCTGGTCCAGTTGGCTTGCCATCCGACCGATTCCAGCCAGTCGCATTGGCGTCAGGCCCTGCTGCAAACGAAGTTCTTGTGGAATGAATTGCTCGAATGTGGGGTCTTCAATCGGAAATTTATTGGGTACTGCGTTGATGATGAAGGGATCGTACCGGCTACCGAGAAAACCTCCGTATTGTCCGGGAATCACTTTGCCAGAATTACTTTGGAGAAGGCACGGTAACTGGACATATCCAGGGAGTCCGTTGTTGCGCGGTTGTAGACGGGACAGAACGGCACCGAAATGGGGGTGATCGCTGCGCCGGGCGGTAATCAACGGAGAAATACGGGGGTAGGTATTTCCAGTTAATAGATCATGACTCGCGGAAATGTGATCACCATCACGATGATTGAGCGATCGCAGTATCGTGAATTTGTCCGCTTGCTCGGCGAGTAGTGGCAGGTGGTCTGAGATCTCTATGCCTGGGACGCTAGTGGGAATCGGAGCGAATTCGCCACGGATTTCGCGTGGGGCATTTGGTTTGAGGTCAAACGTATCGTGATGTGGGGGGCCTCCCCACATGTACAACAGAATACAACGTTTGGCGCGTCCAAAACTGGCGGACCGATGTGGTTTGGATTGGCTTGGGGCGGCGTTGGACTGTGCGGCGAGCAGTGTTGGTAGCGTGAGGCCAAGCGCCCCTAATCCGCCCAGTCGCATCGCCTCACGACGGTTCAGGCGATCGCACAAGCGTAGATTGCCACTTTGCAATGAGAGCATTACAAGTCCTTTGGAGCGAGGGAAAGACTAGGGCCGGGTATCAGTGAAGTGAATCCAAGATTGCACGCTCGATGTGCTGTTCGAAACCTTCTCCGAGTTTGTGAACACGAGGTCCTGGTAATGCTCTGTAACAATCAGTGGAAGTAGAATGGGGTTCTCATCCTGGGAAACCGAAATATCTGAAGTGGCCGGGAATGCGATTGCATGTAGGCTGATCAGGTGGCTTGCTCTTGATCTTACCATATTTAAGTCTGAAGTTTGCCGACAAACGGAGCGCATCTGGCTGAGGCCTCTCTGCCCCCGTGTTCTTACTAGCCCCGTTTACAGGAACCGGACGCATGGAACGGCACATCGCTGGCACTGCAGCGGGACGCGCGGTTTGTGACACACCGGTTAGCTACGCACTGAATTGGTAGCCACCGAATTGTTCAACATCGACAGCGGCTCGATTACCTGCGCTGTAGAGGTGTCAACAGGCGCTCCAGAAACCGGGCCGCTTGTTTACCAATACCGGGGTGGGAACTTTCCCGTGGGCCCGCGATATTCAAGACAGTGATCTGGTGGTCGGTCATCCAGTGGAGGATCGACG
>CAZITS010000019.1:0-14371 GCA_964542185.1 uncultured Pirellulaceae bacterium | reverse complement strand
AGTTGACCATTTGCGGTGCAAGTCAGTTAGCTGGTGAGGCATGCCAAGTTGCTCTGCCAATTTCCAGGTTAATTTCGTACCACCGTGCAGTTGGCCTTGATACAGGATTAATGTCCCGTGAGAGTCAAGGACATTTCGGCGCGTACGATCCGAGTACCCGGCTGACTCTGTTTCAGTCAGGCAATAAATTTCCGGAATGCGTCCGTCTTCAGCCAGGCGATTTCTCGGACACCACCCGCCATGGTTAATGCGCAGGGCAATTGCGACGTTGAGTGCGGCTCGATCTACACCGGTCTGACCACCTGAGACAATGCGTTGAATCGGTAGAGAGTTACACATGATTGTGAATTTCCGTGAGCGATTTGCTGTGCTTCAAGTCGTTGTCGATGATGTTTTCCACTTGGCGCGGATTCTGGATAAGTTACCGTTCTAAAGGGCATGCCTGGCGGTTCTGGCTGTTTGTTGAAGTGGTATGTTGCTTTAGGTCGTTGGGAAAGTACTTTGGGGTGCGGGTGGCTGCGAATTGGAACCAGCGTGCGAACTGATCCCGCGGGTTTGATTTAGCCGCAGAGGCTCATCTGCGGTTGGCGTTCCGAAGCCTGTAACGAGTTGTAATGGCGTACTTGTGCTGAAAGACGAAGTGTGGGACTGGGGCCATTGGAAGAACGACGACTAAGACAGAGCTCTTGGGTCGCATCAGCTGTTGAAGTGCTGTTGATTCTAGCCGTGTTTTTTTTATTTGCAGGTGGGCCTGCTCCCGATGTCAACGAGGCCCATTATCTGGCAAAGGCCAAGCACTTCTGGAATCCGGCTTGGTGCCCCGGTGATCATTTCCTCAGCTCTGACGATGGCCATGCTGTTTTTTTCTGGGCTTTTGGCTGGGTGACGCTTTTTCTCCCGCTCCCTGCGACCGCCTGGCTGGGCCGCGTGTTGATCTGGCTACTATTGGCATGGGGCTGGCAGAGAGTCAGTTATGGATGTATTCCCTGTCGTTTGCTTGCGGTACTCACAGCGGCCTTGTTTGTATGCCTGACGCATTATGCTCACTTTGCTGGTGAGTGGGTGGTTGGAGGCGTTGAAGCGAAAGGGTTTTCGTTTGCGTGTTTGCTATTTGGCTTGGGATATCTGGTACGTGATCAGTGGACACCGGCGTGGCTGTTCGTCGGGGTTGCGACCGCGTTCCATGTGTTAGTGGGTGGCTGGTCTCTCTGTGGACTCCTCCTTGTCTCTTTCGTTCATCGTGGAATTGGGAGAACGTGTCAGTCCTGGTGCCCGATCCTGGTAGCGGTGTTGTTCGCGTTGCCAGGCATCTGGCCCGCAATCCAACTCACGGATGTTGCGACATCCGAGCAGATCGGCGCGGCAAACGAAATCTATGTGTTTGAGCGTTTATCACACCATCTGGTGTTTCATCGAATCTTCTATAGCCATGGTGGCATTTTTGCCTGGCGTTTTGGCGCCTTGTTGTTGGGGTGGATTTGTTGCGCATGGTTTTTCAGACGGAATGGTCGGGTGCAACGCCTGAATGCACTCGTTGCTGCGGCTGTTTCGATTGCACTGATCGGTGTACTTGTTGATCAGTTGACGCTTTGGAACCGTGCCGTGGCTGCATTCTGGCTCCGGTTCTATTGGTTTCGATTGGCCGATGTAATGGTCCCGCTGGGAGTTGCAATAGGAGCCGGTGTGTGGTGGCAGACAGTGCGGTTGAATCGGTATCTCCTGGGGCAAGGTTTATTGCTGCTGCTGCTTTTGGGTGCGGGTGCAGGATTAGCAGCACGGGCGTTTGAGCGTCGTACAGAGAAGCGCCCAGCTGCGGCAATGCAAGCGGATGCGGCTCTGCCGGATCGGATGTCGTCAGCGTGGGAAAGGTACGCAGATTGGGTGCGAGTGTGCCAGTGGATCCGAACCAACACGCGGCCCGAATCCAGATTTCTGACGCCGTTACGTCAGCAGACGTTCAAGTGGTATGCGCACCGCAGCGAAGTCGCCACGCGTAAGGATGTGCCCCAGAATGCGAAGTCACTCTTGCAGTGGCACCAGCGGATGGAGTTCGTCACGACTTTTCAGAGGCAGCGGGGTGAACCCGGAGCGTTGCCAGATTTATTGGCACAGGCTGTACCTTACGGGATCACGCACATTGTGATCGACCGTCCCCTGGATCGTGGGGGAATTCCTTTGGCACGTATTTATCCTTTGGGCGTGCAACGGAATCGACATTTTTTTGTGTACCGAGTGATGCCGCGATAGCGTCTGCGATGCTTGGGCTGACTTGCAGCAACCGGGCCAAGAAGTGATTGAATTGGTGGCCTGGGAGAGTCGGTCGTGCCTGGTGTGGGCGGGTTGGTGTGGGAACCTGATATGAGGTTGTCAATTCGCAGCCCACAGCTGAAATCCGGATGCAATCAAGCCACCCAACACGATTAGCGCCACTCCAGTCGACGTAATCAGTACGCGCGCCGGAAGATGACCTATTTGGCGTTCCAGCCAGCGAGCCTTGCGCAACTGAAATAGCCAAACAGCGTCGGCTGCCCCAGTGCCCGCTAGCAAAGCGCCCATCAAGACCGAAACACCACCGACGAAGAGATGTTGTGAGTCAAATCCTAGCATCCGCCAAATCTTATGAGGGTTCGATTGTCAGTGTCGGTGGGCATCCCTGGCATTGGTGACAGTCGCTCATCTGTTGTTTTGTTGCCAGTGGGCATTATGGTTGCCGCGCTTTCCGTTTCTTCACTGGTTTCAAGGACCATGCCGCCACCCACGATTCCTGGGTGCGTTTCATCGCAAAGTCCTTGATCAGACGGTGTTCCATATCCGCCAGGTGTCCGGCTCCATAGAAGATCGCCAGATTTTTCTTGCCGGCATTGATTTCTCTTTTGAGTACTTCGAGTGCCCGCTTGTTTCGCTCGGTGATGATCGTTGAACCTTGGGGACCTCCCAGAACGCCAAGTTGTCCATCTAGATCTTCGAATTGTGGTGCCAGAGCTTGTTTGAGTTTCAGAGCTCTGTTTTGTGCGAAGAAGGCAAATAACAAAGCAGTATTTGCGTCATTGCTATTTTTGGATTGTGTCGCAAGGCTTTGTCCTAGCATGCGAAATAACATTTGGGAAAAACTCTCGCCCCGGTTTTTCATTGATTGGCTGAATTCTTCTGGAGAAAAATCTGCGTGGACAAAGTTCTTTGGTGAATAGTCAATTTTCTCGAGTTGAAATTCGAGTTCGAGCATCCGTTTCATGCTGAGTTGCAGGCCACTGATGGCATTGCGGGCTTTTACTTTGGTGTCTTTGGGAATGCGCGTTCCCGCTGGCGCGACTAATTCATACAAGACGGCGTCATAGCGGGCAAACATCTTGTTAAGTTGGTCATAGTACGTGCTGTCGGCAACATGAATCGCGCCGATCAAATCCACGGTCACTCCCGTGTCCGTTGGAGCCTGCGGAACGTAACGTACAACCGCAGTTTCCAGTGCGACAAGTTTTTTGTCTTTGTCTCGAGTCAAGCGAACAAAGGCGGGTGCTTTCGCAGTTCGTGGTTGCTTGCGGTTTTGGGGCGGAGTTGGCTGTTTGTCGTCGGCAACGGTTGTTTGGATACCAGGCGTTGAAAACAGTGTGACCAGCAACAGAGCGAGTGGATGAAGCATACGCATGGCCAAAGGGTGTCCCGGTGATAGCAGTGTGGTGCGATTGAATAATGCGAAAGGCCGCACTGTCTTCTCGAATAATCGTCTTTTCGAATATAGGTCAGGCGGAGCGCAGAGACAACGTGCTGGGCAGCGGACGCGCAGGAAGTGCAAGTTGAAGAATGTTTGTTCTCGACTCGGTTCGCTGCGGCATCGGAAAACGCGCGCAGCGCAGGAAATGCTACGGCTTGCTGCGTAGAACAATTATTTGTTGAGGCCCGCTAACAGACGGCCAATTTTCCGTCCGGTTACGTTCAAAGGCAGTTGTTCCAGTTCGTCTGGCGCGCGCCAGCATAGATGATCGCCTTGTTTTCGACCTGAGACATAGCGCGCTAAATGACATTGCAGGGTGATTCGGAAACGCGTTACACCGTGCTGCATGGTGGTCAGGTGTTGCGATGGCTCTATTTTCATACCGGTTAGTGCGAGCGCATTGTCAATTAGTTCCTGATTGCTCACGGCAGTCTGCCCCGGATTGGTTGCGAACCGGGGGAAATCCCAGAGGCCGGCCCAGCGTTCCTGATCACTGTGCCGGCGCAATAGCACACGTGCGCCGCGCTGAATGACGATGGCAGCTTCAGTGACATTTTCGATTGCCGGGCGTCGTTTCTTGGCAGGAATCATAGCCTGCGTTCCCTGGCGATGCGCCGCACAGAGCATGTGAACGGGACACGTCGCGCAGTTGGGAGCGCGCGGTACGCAGATTTCACTCCCGAGTTCCATCAGAGCCTGATTCAAGTCGCCTACGTGCTTGCGCGGAAGCAACGACTCGGCAAACGACCAAAGCAGTTGTTGCCCGTGTTTTTCGGATGGAACTCCGCGAAAAGCCAGTAGTCGGCTGAACACTCGCACGGTGTTGGCTTCCAGGATTGGCAATTTATGGTCACGCGCAATCGACAGAATGGCACCCGCCGTGTAGCGACCAATTCCCGGCAACGAACGGACAACTGAAAAATCTTCGGGAAATTGTGCATTGTGATCTTGTACGATCTGTTGTGCTGCGCGGTGAAGATTGCGGGCACGGCGATAGTATCCCAGGCCTTCCCACAGCCGCAGAACTTCATCTTCTTTGGCAGAGGCAAGGTTGGTAATGTCAGGGAATCTGCTGATGAATCGTTGAAAGAACGGGATCACGGTCGCCACTTGCGTTTGCTGCAGCATGATTTCGCTCACCCAGACGTGGTACAGGCTGCGCGTCCGGCGCCACGGCAAGTCGCGGCCGTGCGCCCGGAACCAGGTGAGCAATCGCCGGCGCAATGATTGTCTCCAGCGACTGTCCGGGATGTCAGGTGGAGGCGGGTTGCCCATAGTCATGGGGTGTTGCCAGGTGATCTCGCGGTATCTCTCTGGCCTTCGTGGATGAGTTTGCGTTGACGTGTAAAGGTTCTCACGCTACGGTTCTCCGCAAGCATTGCGGCTGTTACGGATCTTACCGACAAGTATTGGAATCTGCTATGTCGCTGCCGCGTTTTGTCTTGCTTGACAACTCGCTGATCGAAGTGGGCGGTCACTTTCTCGAGCACGCGGTATCTCTGCTCAAGGCGGCAGCTCTGGCTGACTTGCAGCCCGTTCTGGCGACCAATCGAGCCTTCGAGCAACGTGAAGCCGTCCCGTCTGGCTGGTTGGTTTATCCGATCTTTCGGTACACCGCCTTGGATCCTCATTCGTCATTCATCGCACAACCGGAAAAAAGAATCGCCGCGCCGTCGCGCCCAGGTTTGCGGTTGTTTCTGAAACACGGTCTGCGGCGCAGGAAACGAATTCGTAGTTTTGCGGCGAGCTGCGACAGGTTGTTTACAGAGATCGGACTGGAACAGGACGATCATGTCTGCTTGCCATTTTGCACTGAGCTGTCACTGCTCGGTGTTTTGAAGTACCTGAATCGTTGTCCAGATGCGGCAAATGCGACATGGCATCTGTACTACCATTCTTCGTGTTTGCAGGGGAGGCCAGCAGATTGGGCTGCGCAAGAACGACAGGCAAATGGGATGAAACAGGCCTTGCGGCAGTCTGAGGAACTTGCTGAACAAGGGCGCATCCGGTTTTACGCGACGACACCTCACGTTTGCGATAGTCTGAATCAACTCAGTCAGGTTCCGTTTCGGTATTTGCCTTTTCCGGTGGCGGTTGACCGTCAGGCGTCGCCTACGAATCAGCCCGGGGGACCTCCCTTGCGGCTGGTGCTTGGCGGGCAGCCTAGAGCAGAAAAAGGCGTTGCCGATCGTGCGGAGTATGTCCGAAGTTTATGGAGCCGCGGGCTCTCTAGTGGTGAACTACAATTGCGGATGCAACAACAGCCTGGCGCGCCGCCGCTTGAGGTTCCACCGGAAGTACAGCATGGCTTACTGCACAACGAACCACCCCCCGTCGTGTTTGCTCCTTATCCCCTTTCGACAGAGGGGTATCGTAAATTCTTGCGGTCTGCAGATGTCGGGCTATTGATGTACGACAGCGCGGCTTACTATTCACGCATCAGTAGTGTAATGCTTGAGCTCCTTTGCTCAGGAATTCCAGTCATTGTTCCCGCTGGCTGTTGGATGGGAGAAATCGTCGCAGAGGCCAATGCGCGTTATCTGGAGAGGGTATCCCAGCTCTGGCAGCCGGTGACCGTTATCGGGATGCCACAAGTCAGTCAAGCGGAGCGACAGTCTGCCCTGGATCGCATTGCTGGTCCCGACCCCCAATGCAAACATGTTGAAACAGGAGCTACACACATTCCGCGTGATGCGTCGGTATGGTGTCCGCGGTTTTACTGGGCTGGACCAGAGTCACCAGGTACCTATTTGCGCCTCGATGTACTGCAAACAGACTCCCACGGGGAGACCGTAAAACGCTGGACCATGGTACTGCACCGGTCTGCAGGAACGTCATTGAGCTCAGCTCTATTTGTGTTGCACACCCAGGCGCGAACAATTCACTGGTCGGTAAGTAACGCGTATACGGATGTCGCACCTCCGCAGGGACAAATGAACTCAAGATTTTTCTCCAGGCCAACGGCAGTTCCCAGCGGTGCGATCGGATTGGTTGCGGTTGATCGAACGCAAGTCCCCGCACTGGTGACAGAAATAATGGACCACTATGAACACTACCGGCAAGCGGCCGGGGTTTATGGGGCCAAATTGGCAGCGCGTCACACTGTTGCCAAGCACATGTCACAGTTGCTGCATGGCGATACTGAAAATTCCTGTAATGAGATCGGTGAACGTCACTGCGCCTAAGCGGTTGTCTTTCAACCTCTTCTGATGATTTTCGTCGCGATGATTCGGGTGCCGCTGACTGCCCTGCGCTTCTCGCGCACCGAATTCTTGCATCTATGGATCAGCCTGTGGAAGTGTTAGGATGGATGGGGATTACGATCTCCATTGCCAGGTTTTCGAATGTCGGTGATGCTGACCGACTTGCGGACGTACAGATTGTTCTCGTATTGGTTATCCCATGCGCCCGACTGGATATGGTGTCATCGACGACAGTCGTTTGCAGCAGGCACCTGGCCCTGTCGCTGTTACGCCTCCCGTTTTGCCGCTCGACTCTGACCAGCCTTTGTCTGCGGAGTTGACAGGGACGATCACTCTAAAGCAGCGTTCAGATGCAGTTCCAGGAGGGCAGCAGAAAGCCGGTGATCCGGACGAAATTTGGTTCGATGGTAGTACTCTGTTGTGCGGTTGCCCTGAGTGCCACGCACCGATGTCGATTCGGCTGTGGCTGGCCGTAGCTGATTGTTGGCAGTGCGAGACCAGTATTCAACTGACGGAGGAGCAGGAGCGTCAAGCTCACAGGTTACTTCAGCAGCATCAGAACTCTCGGACTGCTGCTGGGTCCTCGTTGCCCCAGCCAGTGGTCGATTCGCCTCCACTACCTGGGCCGTTGCCGGCGGAACCTTTGTCGAAGCCATTAGACCCAGTGGTGGCTGGGGCTCCACCCGCTCCGGCCTTGCCATCTCCACCTCGAGCGCGACGTCGGCGCGCGGCGGCGTCTACAGAGGCGCACCGTCGCCTGAGACCGCACACAGCAACAGCGCTGGCCACAGCATGGCTTAGCGAGTTGTTTACGGACCTGCCATCCTGGTTGATTAGTTTGGTTTTTCATCTCATCTTGCTCACGATTCTGGGCTTGCTGACTCTGGGCGATTTACAGGATCGCGTGATCACACTTTCGACAGTTGTCAGTCGTAATGTACGTGAGGGTGTCGCGGAATTTTCTCTTCAGCAGGATGAAGCTCAGTTTCAATTGCCTCCGCCCAGCGAGTTCGACGTAAACGACCGGACAGATCGGCAGATTTTACTCAGAGCGGAACAGGAGGCGCGGCAATTACGAGTTGATTCAGAGATGCTCGAAACAATGGTGCCGCTGGAACAGGTTCGTCAACGTGTGCAGGGGACTCGCAAATCACGGTTGGCACTGGCTTCGCGCGATCCGCGAGTTCGGGTGCAGATGATCAGGCAAGAAGGAGGGACGACACTTACGGAGGCAGCTGTGGCCAGGGCGTTGCATTGGCTTTCGCGTCAACAGCGCCGTGACGGACGCTGGAAACTGGATGGTGGCCGCACCAGCGACAGTGCTGCAACCTCGTTGGCGCTAATGCCTTTTCTAGGAGCCGGACAGACACCCGATACGGGCGTCTACAAAAACGTGGTAGCACGGGGGTTGCGATGGCTACTGGACAGTCAGTTACCAAATGGTGATTTGCGCATTAATGGAGCTGGCAACACCGGGATGTACGCACAAGGGCAATGCGCGATTGTGTTATGCGAAGCATTCTTGATGACGGGTAACGAGCGATTGCGCATTCCGGCACAACAGGCAATCAATTTTATTGTCGCAGCACAGTTTCCAGATGGTGGTTGGCGTTACCGTCCCAATCAGGAGACTCCGAGGCCGGGACGGCGTGGTGATACGA
Organism: uncultured Pirellulaceae bacterium; assembly: GCA_964542185.1. Lineage (GTDB taxonomy): Bacteria > Planctomycetota > Planctomycetia > Pirellulales > Pirellulaceae > UBA9264. The sequence continues at coordinate 5,798 of CAZITS010000019.1, read as the reverse complement.
GTGTGCTGGGCTGGCAGATGATGGCTCTGCAAAGCGCGCGCGCCGCTGGGCTTGAGGTGCCCGAGGAAACACTCGAACTAGCGAGCCATTACCTGGATGGCGTCGCGACGCGCAGTGGTTCGCAGTACGCTTACCAGAGGGGGAATGCGCCGACGCCGGTGATGACTGCCGAGGCATTATTGTGCCGCATGTACTTGGGCTGGTCGTTGCGTGAACCTGGACTGCGACAGGGGGTAGATTACCTGCTCAGCCAGCACTTGCCAGATGCGCGACGTGAGAACATCTATTACTGGTACTATGCCACGCAGACGTTGCATCAGGCCGGTGGCACCCACTGGGATCGCTGGAACAAACAGATGCGGGATGTTCTGGTTTCCAGCCAGGTGAGTCGCGGTAAACATGCAGGGAGCTGGCAACCAGCACATTCGCACTCCCGGGCCGGCGGGAGAGTCTACACGACCGCCCTGGCGGCCTGCACGTTAGAGGTTTACTACCGTCATTTGCCGATCTTTCGGCAGATTGACCTGGATGGAGAGGTCGATTCGCAGTGATGCTTCACGTTGAGTGGGTGGGGACGTGGCTAGAAACAGTCTATCCGTTGGGTTATGTTCGTGCGCATGAATACAAATGCGCGGACCAATAGTGATGCGGGGCGGTTGCGGGTTGGAATGGTCGGTATGGGGATGATCTTTGATGAGACCTATCGACCCTTTCTGGAGACAGCTGCCCGTGACGGTGTCTTTGATCCGGCCATTGGACGGCTTGGCATCGAGCTAACAGCGGTGGCAAGCCGTACGGGATCTCGAGCCGAGACTTACAGAAACAACGCACCATCTGGCCAAACGGCGTTCTTGAGCTGCGTTGAGCCCAATGCAGTCGATCAACTCTTGGAGAGCGACGTTGATCTGGTTTGTGTCGCGTCTCCGGATGACCGACATTTTGAAGCGGCTCGAGCTGTAATCGAAGCCGGCAAGCACGTTCTCATTGAGAAACCTTCGGTGCTGTCGCTGGCGGAGTTGGACATGCTTGTGGACCTGGCAAATCAGCGAGGCGTGCTAGCCAAAGTTGTCTATCACAAGTTATTCGATCCGGACCACAAGAAACTGCGGACACTCGTTGTTGACGATGTGCTTCAGCACGTGAACAGCGGCTACTGCACGTTGTTAGAGCCAAAGCAAATATCGGGTTCTCAATTTGCCGAGTGGATTACGGGACGCAACCCAGGAACGTATGTAGCGGTTCATTACATTAAATTGATTGATTTTACCTTTGGCGGTCGACTGCTATCGGTGAGCTGCACTGGCCAGCGCGGAATTGTCGGGCCAGCGGATGGGGATACATGGGATTCGACGCAATTGCGCATGGTCTACGGCTATGGGGATCAACGCGAAGCGGCATTTGACATTCACACCAGCTGGGTGACGCCGGATAACTTTCCTGGGTATGTCGAACAGGAAGTCCAGTTTCGTTTTGACAATGGTGTCTGGAATGGCCACAGCCGCCGCCGTGGCGTCGAGTGTACTGTTGAAGGAAAGACACCAATGGATATGAAGATCTCCATGAACAACCACTACAACGGGACGTTTGTCGAACCTTTTGGACCTCGGTCGCAACGCGGGTATGGGTTGGAGGTGCTGGAACGTTTTATTCGCGAAGTAGCCCACGTCGAGTTTGCCGGAGATGCGACGGATCGGACGACACGTCTGCAGCAAATGCGTGCTTTGGCGTACAACGATCTGGCGGCCGATCGACAGGTGGTGGCGACGGTACAGGCGATGGAAGAGATTCTCAAACGTCACGCCGCAGGTGTGCCGAACTGTACCGTCGAAGTAAATGCGGAACAGGGTGGGCTGGTCTTGCACGCCCCCGGTTCGAGTCAACCAGAAGTGCTATACCAACCAGTGGTCAGTCAGGACCTCTGGTAAGGTCCGTGATGTTCTTTTGCGGATGGTTTGTTCTGGTTGGCGCAAGCTTGAGGGAACCGATTGGTTATGGCACGCATCGTCGGCACGCCCAGCAAGGCTGCAGTCAATACGGAGGGTTTGTTTCCCGCCGGTTGGTGGCATGAGACCGAAGAAACGGGGCGGATCTGCTGTGACCTGTGTCCGCGTGAATGCCAATTGAAACCGGGCGACCGTGGGTTTTGTTTCGTCCGGGAGAATCACGGTGGGCAGATGGTCCTGACGACCTATGGCCGCAGTACCGGTTTTTGTATCGATCCAATCGAAAAGAAACCGCTCAATCATTTTTTCCCCGGCAGCAGTGTTCTTTCATTTGGTACTGCTGGCTGTAACTTGGGCTGCAAGTTTTGCCAAAACTGGGATATATCTAAATCACGAGAGGTCGACCGACTTAGTGAACGGGCGTTTCCAGAAACGATTGCCAATGCGGCGCTCCAGCTAGGGTGCAAGAGCGTTGCCTATACCTACAACGACCCAGTGATCTGGGCAGAGTATGCGATCGATACGGCAAAGGCCTGTCGTCAGGTGGGGGTGCAATCGATCGCTGTAACCGCCGGGTACATCTCGCCGTCAGCCAGAGAGCCTTTCTTTGAATATATGGATGCGGCAAACGTCGACCTGAAATCATTTTCCGAGGAGTTTTACCAGAAGATCACTTACTCGCATCTGCAGCCGGTACTCGAGACCCTGGAGTGGATACACCGGGAAACCGATGTATGGCTTGAGGTGACAAATCTGCTGATCCCGGCGGTCAATGATCAACCGGAAGAAATTCGCAGGATGTGTCACTGGTTGTTGTCGCACGTGGGTGACGAAGTGCCGCTGCATTTGACGGCGTTCCATCCAGATTATCGCATGCGCGATCGTCCGCGGACGCCACGCGATACGTTGCTAGAGGCCCGGCGGCTGGCATTAGACGAAGGTCTCAAGTTCGTCTACGCAGGCAATATTCGTGACGCAGATCATCAAAGCACGATTTGTCCCAGTTGCCATCGTTCTGTCATTGAACGCCGTGGCTATGAGCTGGGAATGTGGAATCTACAAGGAAATCGGTGTGGCGGTTGTGGTGCTGTGATTTCAGGTTGCTTTGACTTGCGCCCAGGTGATTGGGGCGCACAGCGCAAGCCGATTAACATCTCGGACTTTGCAGTGGTTCGCAAACAGGGTACAAACATCGCGCCACAACCAGCGGTAACCTCCCTGCTGCCGGTTGTTTCCTCTGCTAGTTTCCTCGCGCCGCCGCCTGTCATGAATGATCTTGCGTCTCTTGATTCCAGGCAGACTGAGGCAATTCATCGCCTGGCTGCATCGATGATTGTGGCCGAAGTAGCTGGGGTTGATTGTCCACGGTCCGAACTGGTTTCCTTACCGGACGACATGGTGATCGAAGGTGCGTTTACGACACTCAAACGCCGTGGGCGATTGCGAGCCTGTTGCGGGACTTTGGGAAAGACGATGGGTTTGGAAGAGGCGCTGCAGATGGCAGTCAGTCGCACCGTCTTTCAGGACCCTCGATTTCCAGCGGTAACGACTTGTGAATTGCCGTTCTTGGAACTTGATGTAACCCTCTTGCATGGATTTGAGCCGGTCACGGCAGCAGGACTCGAGAGGTTGTCAAAAGTTCAGATTGGGAAACACGGCGTGCAAGTTCGCCGTAGTGATGCTTCCGGATTGTTGTTGCCAGAGGTTGCTGTTGAATGTGGCTGGGATGTGGAAACGCTATTGGAGCAGGTCTGTCGTAAAGCAGGTTTGTCCCACCGCGCATGGCAGGACAACGAGACACAATTGACGATCTTTGAAGGCCAATCGATTGGCGGTTTGCTTGACAAGGTTTTCGAGGGGCACGAGGGCCAGGAAGCGTCTCCGGTGTTTACGCCGGAAGTAGTTCAACGTATTGCAGGCCACGGTTTATCGAATCTTATTCGGCTACTACAAGGTGCAACCCCCGACTACTACCTGGCTGATTGTCCTGATGGCAGCGTAGCGGGAGTTGCTGTTCGTTTGTCGTTTACTGGGAGCCTGCCTTCGAGAACTTTTTCGCAATGGTCGTTACGTCCTGGATTGCCATTGCAGGCGACACTGTTTCGTCAACTTGAGGCGGCGGCTGCCTGGTTGCGAGACCGTGGTGGACGACAAGTGAATTCATCCAATGTTTGTCTGGACGTTGCCGTGTTGACTGCACCCGCGGTCCACGGCACGGTCACTCATCCTGATTTGCGCGGTGTCGAAACTGCCCAGCGCGCAGTGTTGGTGTCCGCGCCATCCCAGTCAAGTTGGGCCTTTGATCCGTGCCGATCACCAGAGGAGATGGTGGCAGAAGCTTGCCAGTACGTACAAGAGCCTGCACGGCAGGATGCTGCGATTTACAGTTTGCGAATGGTGTCCACGGTCCAGCATTGGTCCGCGCAGCAGACTGCGGTTCCGGCAACAAGAACCGCAGTACGTGGACCTGCGGTAGCGGGCAGCTTCTATCCCGCAGAGGAAGCGATGCTGGCGGCCGAAGTCAACCGAATGTTGGGGGGGGCGTTGACTTCGCCGGTACCCTGGCCAGCATTGATGGTTCCTCATGCGGGACTTGCCTATTCCGGGAATATTGCTGCCGAGGTGTTTCGCCAGGTGCAAATTCCATCAACAGTGATCATCCTGGGTCCAAAACATACGGGTCTGGGTGCGCAGTGGGCCGTCGCTCCACATACATCCTGGCAGCTTCCCGGCGCTACGATGGCCGCCGACGTGGAGCTCTCTCGTCGGCTGGCACGAGAAATTCCCGGGTTCGAACTGGACGCGCTCGCCCATGAGCGGGAGCATGCGATTGAAGTCGAGCTTCCGTTCTTGGCCCGGCTCGCGCCGGCGGCGCGGGTCGTTGGTATCGTTCTGGGCGCAGCCTCACTCGCCAGGTGTTTTGAATTTTCTGCGGCATTGGCCGAGGTGATCAGCTCCCTGGAGGAAACACCGTTACTGGTGATTTCCAGCGATATGAACCACTTCGCCAACGACGACGAGAATCGACGGCTGGATGAGCTGGCATTGCGAGCGATGGAATCTCTCGATCCGGCTACCTTGCATCGATGCGTGACAGAAAATCAAATCAGTATGTGCGGTGTGCTCCCCGCGGTGGTTGTGATGGACACGCTGCTGCGATTGGGCCGTCTGTCGCGCATGCAACGAGTTGGTTACGCAACGAGTGCAGAAGTTAATAACAGGCGAGACAAAGTCGTGGGCTACGCGGGCGTTCTACTTGGATAACCGATCAAAGGTAAGAAGAAATCGTACCCTCACAAGGCGTCCGATATCCTCGATGCCATGCAGGAGGGTCCAAAAATCCAGCGGCCGTCTAATATTGCAGAAGATAAAGAAGTAACTTGAAAAGTTGGCCTGTTCAGGTCTTGTTCCTGCAGGATATAGCAATCCCAAGTAATGGGTTCGGGTGAAATTAAAAACCTTATCAAAGGAACGGAAGACCGTATGCACGTTTCAGTAGACTATATACTTGTCAGTACATGCATAATTATCTTTCTTGTAGCATGGCATATGTCATACGCTCCGCGTTTATTGAAGAATCAAAAACTGATAATTGAACTTCTGCAGAAGCGTCAGCAATAGCTATTGTTGAACTTGGCAGCTCGGCATTTATTGCAAGCCATCTTATTGAAGACGATGAACAAGAGAATTGAGAAATAGAATTGAGAAATAGAAGAAGATGGGGAGTGGGCCTGAGACGTCTATAATCCATTTCTTAGGAGAGTTTGTGAACGGCATGCCTTTGGCATGTCGTTTGTTTATTTGCATTTGATTTAGTGCCGATAGCGCCAAAACGAGATTCTCCGTTTTTCTGGG
>CAZITS010000018.1:15266-18242 GCA_964542185.1 uncultured Pirellulaceae bacterium | reverse complement strand
ATGTCGCACAGCAACGCGAAGAACTTGAACCCGCCTGGGCCAACCGTTCGAGCGTAGAGATCGAGTAACGAGTCGATACTTCCTTGATAAAGGAAGCTGAATGTTCATCAGTCAAAAACTGCCTGTACAACAGTTCCAACAAAGGACGACGAGACGATGCTGCCACGAATAACACTCCAGTGAGGATGACAACCGGAAAAACAGACCGGCCGGCCACCCGAATTCATCAAAATTTTCCATCCGTCGCCGGCGTGGCACGCGAGCCACCCGAAGGTATTGATGGGTATCAGAACAGACGTTTTTACTCGAAACCGCAGGTCGATAAACGACCTCCGGTTCCCAGCAGCTACAAGTTCGAGTCTAGTGCCGGCTACACAGGGTGACAATAGTCGCAACCCCCGAGATACCAATATTTCGCTTTTCCGGGCCGGCAGTTTCGACAAAAATAGGAACTATGGAAACCGGACAGGTTTCGCAAGTCATGAGGGCTGGGCAATGTCGCCATTTTCTTCCCGTTACGACCTATCCCAAACCTCCCAGGCGTTGCGTCCGTTCGTCTGGCCTCTGCTCTGGGGCGTCATTCTCTGCCAGCTCCTGGCTTTGGTCGCTACCGCGGCAGCCCCCGATCATCTCCACGACGCGGCGGCTTCACGACCGGTCCATTGGCCCCAGGGTTTTCGCACCAGGCAGGGCACCACTTCCTGGCAAGGGCAGACGCTGCGGCGGGCACTGCAGGGGCTGGCAACGACCGAGGAGGTGTCTCTGCTGCTTGATCGCCGGGTTGATCCAGACCAGACCATTGACGGCAGTTTCGCTGGCAGCCTGGACCAAAGAATCTCCGCCCTGGCAAGCCAGTTGAACGTGGGGGTCAGCGTCATTGGGCGGGTGGTCTACCTCGGTCCCCCGACAGTCACGCGCCGACTGGCGACGATGGTGGAACTGAAACGCGTGGAAGTCGGCAAGCGAGCTCCGGAGCTGGCGCGGCGGCTCGCCCACTCCCAACCGTTTTCCTGGGAGGACCTCGACACCCCCCAGGACCTGGTGGCGAGGTTGTGCCAGGAAGCCGACATCCAAGCCGCCAACCTCGACCAGATCCCCCACGATCTCTGGGCAGGCAATCAGTTGCCTGCGTTACCTGTCAGTCAGCGCCTGACACTGGTCCTGGCCGGCTTTGACCTGACCTACAAGTACGACAAGGCCCGCAATCGGCTGGAGTTCACCTCCCTACCGACCCGCCCAGCGCTGACGCGCCGCTACACGTTACGCGGAAAATCGGCTCTCGTCGCGCAGTTAAAATATCGCTTTCCGGATGTTCGCATTTCTGGCCCGACCATGGCCGGGCCTCTCGAAGCCCACCAGCAATTGCGTCTGTGGCTCACCGGCGCAGCGCCAATCCCGACTCGCCCCGTCCCACCCGACCCCCAGCGCATCATTTTCCAGAAACTCACCCTGCGCAACGTCACCGCCGCACAAGCGCTGCAGGCCCTGTGCCGTCAAGCCAGCTGGTCTTTGCACTTCGCTCCACAGGTAGGGAAACAGCGTCAAACGCTCGTCAACCTGGTCGGCGAACAGGTTCCGTTACAGCGGGCACTTGACGACTTGCTGAATCAGGCCGGTCTGCAAGCCCAACTAAAAGGGCAACAGCTGCACGTACGGCTGCGCGGCGACGGAAATAATACGAATGCCGTAAATCGTTGAGCAGGTCCTGTCACTCGAAATTTGAGACCAGCAACACCCGCCCAGGATGCTGGGCTTCGCCTCACAGCAACTCGCGAATGAGGCCGCGTTCCTCCAGCAAATAACGTGGGCGACCGTTGGCATCCGCAAATGTCAACTCAGGATTGATACCCAGATGGCGGTAGATCATCGCCAGCACATTTTCAGGACGGTAGGGACGGTCGATCGGGTAGCCACCATGGCGATCGGAGCCACCGACAATCTGCCCCACTGCCAGCCCGCCGCCGGACACTAGCACGCTCATGAGTGGTCCCCAATGATCTCTACCAGCCTCATTATTGACCTTGGGAGTCCTCCCAAACTCGCCCATACAAACCAATAACACATCTCGATCGAGGCCCCGTTGATAGAGGTCCGTCACCAGGGCCGCAATTCCACTGTCGAACATGGGGCCTCGTTTTCTGAGGCTCTCTTCCAGGGTAAATCCACACACTTTCGCCCCATGGTTGTCCCAGCCTCCTGAATTGACCGAGACAAAAGGGACGCCGCGCTCGGCGAGCCGCCGAGCCAATAACAGTCCCTGGCCAAATGAATTTATCCCGTAGGACTGACGGGTAGATTCGGCCTCGCGTTGTAAATCAAACGCTTGACGTACACGGTCGGTACCAACGGTTTCAAAGGCCTGCCGTGTAAATCGGTCCACCGCACCTGCCGTCGCCTGTCGATCGTAGTACTTCCGGCCCGCATCGAATCCGGCCAACAGCCGTTCGCGATCCTGCAAGCGATCAAGGGTCAAGCCATCCACCAGATTCAAGTTGGGGACCTTGAAGTCTTGCGCTGCTGGGTCACTGGAAATCACAAATGGGTCATAACCACTACCGAGCCAGGCAGCGCGTCCATACCGCAGCGCGCCGCGAATAGAGACAAACGGTGGCATGCCCTTACGGGTCCCGCGAATTCTGGCGACCAGAGAGCCGATGCAGGGCATTTCGTTTTCGACCGTCTGCGGATTCTGCAGATAGTAACCGGTCTGTGTGAAATGCGAGCCCGAGGTATGACTGCCCGATTCGTGCTGCACCGCGCGGAGTATGGCCAGACGGTCTGAAATCGCGGCTTGTCGTGGCATCCGGTCACTGAAGGAGATTCCCGGGAGCGTCGTCGCGGCAACCCCAAAAGGACCGCGGTATTCGCGCGGAGCATCCGGCTTGGGATCGTACGTCTCGTGCTGCGTCGGCCCGCCTGCCAGGGCCACAAAAATCACCGACCGCTCACGCCTGGCCAGCCCGTTGCCGCTCTGTG
>CAZITS010000018.1:12841-15166 GCA_964542185.1 uncultured Pirellulaceae bacterium | reverse complement strand
GGGCAGAAGAAAAAGAACTGCTCATGCCGCACATCCTAGCTGCGCAGAAGCATCGGTCAAACAACAAACGCAACTGTCTAATATGGCGCCTGCGCGGCGCACAGGCGGATCGTGTACCATGACAGGACGACGATGGTGCGGCTTTGGTGCCACCACGGCGATCGGAAGTCCGTGCAGGAACGCATCCTGCAGACGACGGATCGGCCGTTTCCGGAATCCCCAATACCAGCTCCGAGAGAATTATGCGATCTGCTACCACTGCGAAAAACCTGGCCACCTTGCTCTTGCTGTGCCTGGCGGTTGCCTCGTTCCAGACACCGAGCAGCAGTGCTGCGGAACGACCCAACATCCTGTTTGCCATTGCCGATGACTGGGGCTGGCCACACGCCGGCGCCTACGGCGACCCGGTCGTGAAAACACCTGTCTTTGACCGGCTGGCTCGTGAAGGACTCCTGTTCCACCACGCCTACGTTTCTTCGCCGTCCTGCACGCCTTCCCGTGGCGCAATCCTCACAGGCCAATGGCACTGGCGCCTGGGGCCAGCAGCCAATCTCTGGTCTGTCTTTCCCGATCGCCTGCCGACCTATCCCGAACTGCTGGCCGCAACCGGCTACACGGTGGGATGTACTGGCAAAGCCTGGGGTCCCGGCCGTACGGCGACCAGGAACCGCGCCATTGCCGGAACACGGTACAAAAATTTCCAGACCTTTCTACAGAAACGCCCCACGAACCAGCCTTTCTGCTTCTGGCTGGGCACAGGCGATCCCCATCGGCCCTACCGGCCAGGGTCCGGGAAAGCCAGCGGCATGGACCTGGCGAAAATCAAACTGCCAGCCTGTTTTCCAGACCATCCCGACGTGCGCGGCGACGTGGCGGACTACTACTTCGAAGTCCAGCGATTTGATCAGCTCGTCGGATCCGCAATGAAGCTGCTCGAAGAGCTAGGGGAATTGGACAACACCCTGGTACTGATGACAGGCGATCATGGCATGCCGTTCCCGCGTTGCAAAAGCAACCTCTACGATACGGGGACACGCGTCCCGTTGGCCGTACGTTGGCCCCAGGGTATCCCGACAGCCCGCGTCGTTGAAGACTTTGTCAGCTTGACCGACTTGGCGCCAACCTACCTGGAATTGGCTGGGGTCAAGGTACCCGACGCCATGACCGGCCTCAGCCTGGCACGGCTGCTGCAGCAAAAACCACAGGCTGCTGCCACACCACTACGGCCAGCGATCCTGTTCGGCAAGGAACGCCATGTTGTGGCGCAACAAGCACCTGACAAAGGTGGTTACCCCTGTCGCGCAATTCGCACACGCGATTTTCTGTTGATCCGCAATTTCCAACCCGATCGCTGGCCGGCAGGCACGCCCTTCTACCAGCAGGCGACCATCCGTGACGCCTGGCTGGCCGACTGCGACAACGGGCCCACCAAAACCATCATGGTGACGCAACGGAAGCTCGATGCCCAACATCAACGGCTCTACGACTTGTCCTTTGCAAAACGTCCCGCGATTGAACTGTACGATCTCCAGAAAGACCCGCACCAGCTCGTCAATGTGGCGGGAACGGCACGTTATACGGAAGTCCAGACGCGTCTCACCGGCCAGCTGATGGAACAGCTTGAGCGCAGTGGCGATCCCCGCGCCAAGGGAGGCGGCCAGGACTTCGACCAATACCCGTATCTTGGTGGCGCACCAAAAATCCCCGCAGCGCTCAGGCGATGACCGAAGCGGGACTTCTGGGACCTGGCGGCCGGTCTCTCGCTGGCACGTCGTCGCTTGCAACCTGACAGGGCGTGGCTTACTCTGTTTGGGGTTCCTGTTTCATAGCGGTACGTGTCGTTTCTCACAAACGCGGTCGCTCAGGCCCGAACACGGGCCAACGGTGCGACCTCTGCGACACATCGCCAACGGAAACCGGCACTGAAATCACCCGCCTTCAGACATGTATCCCGCCGCACTCATTGCAAGGATCCAGGCATGCATCGCTGTTCCGTCATTATCGTATTTCTGCTCGCGACCCCCATGATTGCCTGGACTGAGGAGTGGAGTCAGTTTCGCGGACCTTTGGGAAACGGCCACTCGCAGGCGACGGGCCTGCCGGTCCAATGGACCGGTGAGGACAATATCTCATGGAAACAGGCCATTCCGGGTGAAGGCTGGTCCTCGCCAGTCATCCACCAAGGTCAGATCATCGTCACGGCAGCGGTCCCTATTGCAAATACCGAGCAAGACTACTCCCTGCAAATGCTGCTCCTTGACGGCAGCAGTGGCGAGATTACCAAGACGGTTGAAATCTTTCGCCAAAACGGCAGTACCGCTGCCA
>CAZITS010000018.1:0-12831 GCA_964542185.1 uncultured Pirellulaceae bacterium | reverse complement strand
GCCAAGATCCACACCAAAAACGGTCATTCCAGCCCGACTCCAATCATCGAAGGTGACCGGGTCTACCTCCACTGGGGACACCAGGGTACCGCCTGCACGAAAACCGATGGAACGATTGTGTGGCGCAATCGTGAACTGAACTATCCACCCGTCCACGGAAACGGTGGCTCACCGGTCATCGTCGGCGATCGCCTGGTTTTCAGCTGCGATGGGGGTTCCGATCCGTTCGTCGTCGCGCTGGACAAGAACTCAGGTAAAGTCCTTTGGAAAGTCACGCGTACCACGGGCGCATCTGCGAAGTTCTCCTTTACGACTCCCGCAGTGATCGAGGTGGCTGGCAAGCTGCAAATTATCAGCCCTGGCAGCGGTGCCGTCTGCGCGTACGACCCGGCGGACGGGCGGGAAATTTGGCGTGTCAATTACGGTGAAGGTTACTCCGTAATCCCGCGACCGATCTTCGCCCACGGACTGGTATACGTGTGCACCGGCTATGGAACTCCGCATCTGCTTGCCATTCGTCCAGACGGAAGTGGCGACGTGACGAAAACCCACGTCAGCTGGGAGCGCCAGCGGGCAATCCCGCACACTCCTTCGCTGCTCGTTGTGGGAGCGGAACTCTACATGGTTTCCGACAAAGGTGTCGCCAGTTGTCTCGATGCTAAAACCGGAAAACAACACTGGCAGCAACGCCTTAGTGGTGGCGGAGGGTACTCGGCTTCCCCCCTCTACTCCGAAGGAAAAATCTATTTCCAAAGCGAAACTGGGGTAGGGAATGTCATCCGAGCGACACGGAAATTTGAACTGCTCTCGACGAACAAGCTGGGCGAACGCACCCTGGCGTCTTATGGCGTGACCCAGCAATCCCTGCTCATTCGTTCAGACCAGAACCTCTATCGTATCCGCAAGGTGAACTGAATCGTCCTCACCCTATCCGGCAACCAGCTCGAAAGGTCTCCCAAGCTGGTGTTAAACGGTGCGCGAGCCCGCCGCCACTCTCATTTCTTGAGTCGGAGTTCCTCGGCTCACAAGAGGACTGATGTCTGTTACGATCGCACCCTACCAGCTGTCTGCCTCAGACGAGTTACTCGCCGACTTGAAACAGCGCCTCCAGCGCACACGCTGGCCCCAGTCGTTCCCCGAGCAGGGATGGGACTATGGGACCAATACCGAGTACATGAAAAGTCTGGTCGACTATTGGATCAACGATTTTGACTGGCGCAAACAAGAAGCGGAAATCAACCAGTACCCCCATTACAAAGCGGATGTGGACGGCCTCGGCGTCCATTTCATGCACATCCCGGGGCGTGGTCCCAATCCGACACCGCTCTGCATGTTGCACGGCTATCCCTGGTCATGGGCTACTTTTTTGCGGATCATCCCACGCTTGATCGACCCGGAGTCGTTCGGTGGTAACGCCGAAGATGCATTCAGCCTGGTGATCCCATCCCTCTGCGGGTTCTGCCTCTCCGATCAGGTGCCGCAGCGCGGATTTGGTTTCCAACACCACCCAGCGATCTACCGATCCATCCTGCACGAACTGGGGTACCAGCGTTATGGGCTTTATGGCGGAGACTGGGGTGGCATCATCACCTTTCCCTGGGGCCACCAATTCCCTCAGGATTTGATCGGCATTCACATCAACTACATGGGCCAACGCATGCGTGATGAGCGGCCCGACGACGAACGGGACCCTGATCTGATTCGTGGATTCGGCCTCGCCAATGCGCCAATCCGGCCACGCGACCCGGACAGCCTCACATTCTGGAAAGCAGCTGAGCGTTTCTGGATCGACCAATCTGGTTACAGCCATGTGAACATGACTTGCCCCCAGAGCTTCGCCCACCTGGTTGCCGATTCACCTGTCGGCGCCGCTGCCTGGATCGTGGAAAAGTACCACCAGTGGAGCGATTGGCAGGACGATTTTGAAGAAGTCTTCAGCAAGGACGACTTGCTGACCAACATCATGCTGTATTGGATCAACAACACGTTCGGGACCGCCATCCGTATTTACTATGAATCGCACCACCATCCCTGGAGCGTCAAACCGGGAAATCGAATCGAAGTACCCACGGCAATCCTCTCTTTCCCCAAAGACATCGTGCCCCTGATGAAATCCAGGGCGGAAAAATACTACAACGTCACGCGTTTTCATTCCATGAAACAAGGCGGACACTTTGGCATCTTTGAAGAATCCGAAACGTACGCCGAAGACTTGCGCACCTTTTTCCGCCCGCTCTGGCAGCAGGAAATGACGCCACACGAACCTCAGTAAACGCCGAGGCGCCATCTCTATGCAGTACCTGGCTCTCGACATCGGCTCTTCTTCGATCAAAGGCGCACTGCTCGACCTGGAACGACGCCAAATCGGCGCAACCATCCGCCGCGCTTGCCCTGGACCAGTGCCGGGTCTCCCTCCCCGGCACTTCGAAATTGACCCCACCGCAGTTATCCAAGCAACCGAGGAAGTCCTCGACGAACTGGTTGCCAGCGCCGACGCTCCAGCAGGGCTGGTCAGCTGCACCCAAATGGCCGGTACAATCCTCGTCGACCGTCAGGGACAACCGTTGACCCGCTATCTCTCCTGGCGCGATCAGCGCGTCCTGGACAACCATCCGACGGCAGCCACCAGTTACTACGATCAGTTACACGCGCAACTGACCGACCGGCAACGGGCCGAGTTGGGTGGAGAGCTGAAAACCGGCGCGTCAACGAGCCTGCTCTATTGGCTCGCGTGCCAGCACCAGCTGCCCCAGCAGGCCACACCACTGGGGCTGGGCGAGTATGTCTGGTCCCGCCTGTGTGATGCCGCACCTGCTGTCGAGCGAACCAACGCGCTCGGTGCCCTCAATCTGACAACGAGTGACTGGCACCATGCCGCGTTCGCGGCCCTCGATCTGCCGCAGCTTCAATGGCCGCGATTGGCCAGCCCGGCCGAACCGATCGGGACACTGTCGATCGGTGGCCACCACCTGCCCTGTTTTCCACCGCTGGGGGACCACCAATGCGCACTGCTGGGCACACGACTGGAAGCTGGGGAACTCTCCTTGAACATCTCCACCGGTTCCCAGGTAAGCCACTTGTCCAACCATTTGAAACTGGGCAATTATCAGACCCGCACCTATTTTGATGGCCAATTCCTGAACTCCATCACCCATCTTCCGGCAGGACGTAGCCTGGATGTCCTGGTGGGGCTCGTCAATCAACTCGCACAAGACGTGTCACCCAACCACGATCCCTGGCCGTCTATTGCTCGCGCCGTGCAAGACACACCAGATACTGACTTGGACGTCGACCTGGCATTTTTTGCCGGCCCGCTGGGAAACCGGGGCTCAATCAGCAATATACAAATCGAAAATCTCACCATCGGAACGCTCTTTCGAGCGGCGTTCCGTAACATGGCTGAAAATTACCGCCGTTGTGCTGACCAGCTCGGTCCAGCCACAGGCTGGCAACGACTCGTCCTGTCAGGTAGCCTGCCACAGAACTCACCACATTTGCTGGAAGCGATTTGCCAGCAGTTTGCCTGTTCCCATCGCGTTTGCCGGGGTTCAGAAGATACACTGTGGGGACTACTGATCCAGGCGCTCGTCACTTCCGGGCAGGCGTCCAGTTTCCAGGACGCCTGCCAACAAATCCGCCACACATTCTCAGGCAGTATGACCGATGAATAACCCACCGGACGCCACCGCCGAAAAATCGACCGTTCACGAATTGCCGCAGACCTGCCTGCCCACCTGGGACCTCGCCGAGCTGCCAGAACCCAAGCCGCTGGGAATGAAAAACCTGGCCGGCTTCATTGGCCCTGGCATCGTCATGTGCGGCATTCAACTAGCCGGTGGAGAGTGGCTGCTGGGAGCAGAAATTACGGCCAAGTACGGTGGCAGCTTGATGTGGCTGGCGGCGCTCTCGATCCTGGGACAAATGTTCTACAACATCGAGTGCGGGCGTTACGCACTCTATACGGGCGAACCCGTTTTCACCGGTTTCATGCGTGCTCGCCCCGGACCTGGGTTCTGGATGTCAATCTTTGTCCTGCTGAGTCTGGGTGCCTTCATTCCCGCCCTCTCGACCACTGCCGCGACTGTAATCGCGGCACTTTACCTGGACCGGCCACCGGGCCCGGAAGACCGGTTTCTGATCAACACCCTCGGGTACATCCTGCTCGCCGCAGTGTCACTTCCTATTTTGATCGGCGGCAAAATCTACAACATGATGCAGTGGGTGATGACCACCAAAGTGATCATCGTGCTGGGATTCTGCGTCATCGTCGGCGTCACCATGATCAGTGCCGAAAATTGGGGACGCGTCTTCAGCGGCTTTTTGAAAGTCGGCAACATCCCGGTCGTCGCACCGGAAGATCGCAATCAAAACGGTAAGCTCGATCCCGGAGAAGATTTCGACCACGATGACCGTCTCGACGTCGTTGAAGAAGTTACCGAACGTGACATCTACGGAAATGTTGTCAAGTTCAACGATGTCGACGGCGATGGCAAATGGGACGGGGAAAACATCGACAACGTCTTTATGGCATTGTTGCGGGATGGTGAATTCCCCGTACTCATGTTGACGCAAATCGCGTTGCTTGGTGCCTTTGCCGGGTACGCCGGCGGCGGCGGCCTGAGCAACTCCACTTACTCCAACTACGTGCGTGACAAAGGCTGGGGCATGGGCAGCCAGGTCGGCGCGATTCCCAGCGCCGTCGGTGGTCGTGAAATCAGCCTTAGCCACATCGGTAAAGTTTTTGCCGAGACTCCCGAAAACATGAGACGCTGGAAAGGCTGGTGGAAGTACATCATCACCGATCAGTTCCTGATCTGGGGCCCTGGCTGTGTGATGGGCATGGCGCTGCCGGCGCTGATTTCCATCGAGTTCTCACCTCACTCGCCGCTCTACAACATGCCTGATGCGCCAGACTATGCCCAGGCGATCATGTCCGCCGACGGGTTCAGACATGCCCCCGGTTTGTCCGATGGGATGCAGCAACTAATGTGGATTGCGACGCTCGTCATCGGCCTCCTGGTGCTACTGCCAAGCCAGATGTCGATCGTGGAAAACACCTGCCGGCGATGGACCGATATCCTCTGGTCCGGCAGTCAACGCGTGCGTGACCGCATGTCGAGTGACCAGGTGCACCGCATCTACTACACCATCCTGGCCCTGTACGTGGTCTGGACCTTCATCGGGGCCTATCTGTTTCAAACCTACGGAGCGCCGAAAGGGATGGTGCTGGTCGTCGCCAACATGAACAACATCGCCTTGGGATTCACCTCCTTCTTCATCCTCCGCAACAACCTCAAATTCCTCCCCAAAGCGCTTCAACCGGGGTGGATCAATCGAATCGGAATCCTGTTCTGCGGCGTGTTTTACATGAGCCTGACCATTCTGGTCTTCTATCAGAAACAACTGCCCATGTTGAAAGAACTGCTGGGTATGTAGAGCCAGCGGCGACGGCGTCACGCACCGCTGGAAACCAGCCGGCAACGAACCAGATCACGGCGCCCCAGATCACGGCGCCCCAGATCACTGCGCCTGACTGGCCATGCGTCGGCGGGCGTTTTCCTGCAGCAAGATCTTGCGTAGACGGATCACCTGGGGTGTGATCTCAACATACTCATCGCTTTCGATGTATTCCAGCGCCGCTTCCAGAGACAATTCCCGGGCAGGTTTAAGGAGAATATTGTCGTCTGAGCCAGATGCCCGAATATTCGTCAGCTTTTTCGTACGCACAGGATTAACGACCATGTCGTTATCCCGAGAGTTTTCACCGACCACCATTCCCTCGTAGACATCGGCGCCAGGTGCGACCAGCATTTCCGCGCGCTCTTGAAGTTTCCAGAGTGCGTAGCCCACGGCTTTGCCATTTTCCTGGGAAACCAGGACCCCGTTGTTACGGCGTGGCACACTGCCTTCACGGGCCTGGTAGCAATCGTAACGATGATGAATCACCGCCTGACCGCGGGTCGCGTTGAGCAACCGCGTGCGCAACCCGATCAAACCACGCGCCGGAATGGAAAACTCCAGGTGTGAAAGCCCGCCATCTGCACTCGACATCTGCTTGACTTGTCCGCGGCGGTTGCAGACGAGTTCCATCACCGGCCCCACATCTTCGGTCGGTACATCAATGACCAGGATCTCGTACGGCTCATGCCAGACGCCGTCCACTTGCTTTTCGATCACACGTGGCTTGCCAACCGACAACTCGTACCCCTCGCGTCGCATCTGTTCGATGAGGATCGACAGGTGCAGTACGCCCCGCCCTGACACCTCAAAACAATCCTTGTCGGCCGTCTCTGCTACACGCAAAGCCACATTCGACTGCAGCTCACGATACAAACGTTCACGGAGATTACGGCTGGTCACATACTTCCCGTCCTGCCCCGCCAGGGGGGATGAGTTGATCGTGAAAATCATCGAGAGTGTCGGTTCGTCAACCGCGATTCGGGGAAGCGCTGTCGGAGTCTCCGCATCCGTCACGGTGTCGCCAATCTGCGGATCCGGCAAACCTACCAATGCTACGATGTCCCCCGCCAACGCATGGTCGCCTTCCACCCGCCCCAACTTGTCAAACAACTCGATGGCGGTCACCGGAGCCACCGAGCAGGTACCATCTGCCCGCGTCAGCCCCACCGTCTGGCCACGGGAAAGCTCGCCACTGGCAATCCGGCCAATCGCGACACGCCCCACATACTCAGACCATTCGAGTGTCGTAACCAGGATCTGCAGTGGGCCGTCGGGAACGACGTCGGGAGGTGGAATCTGCTCCACGATCATGTCTAACAGCGGCCGCACCCCTGCTGACCTGGCGGTCTCCAGCTCCGATAACTGACGGACCGCATAACCGTCTCGAGCGCTGGCATAGACATAAGGAAAATCAAGCGTCTCGTCGTCGGCGCCCAATTCGGCCAACAGATCGAACATCTCCGACAACACCTCATCCGGACGACAGTCCGGGCGATCAATTTTGTTGACCACCACTAACGGCTTAAGCTTGCGTTCCAACGCTTTCTGTAACACAAACCGGGTCTGTGGCCGTGGGCCCTCAAAGGCATCGACCAGTACCAGCACACCATCCGCCAACTGCAAAACGCGTTCGACCTCGCCGCCAAAATCAGCGTGTCCGGGCGTATCGATGATGTTGATCTTGATACCCTGATAGGTAATCGCGATATTTTTGGCCAGGATGGTGATGCCGCGTTCGCGTTCCAAGTCATTGGAATCGAGGATGCACTCACCCTCGAGTTGCGAGGCCCGAAACTGGCCACTCTGCCGCAGGAGCGCATCAACCAATGTGGTTTTGCCGTGGTCTACGTGGGCAATAATGGCAATATTTCGCAAGTCGTCACGGCGCATGGTCATCGTCAGCTCGGTAGGTCGAAAGCATTACACCCCACGGGGAGCGGCACACTGGCAGCCAGCGTGCCGTCGCCCTCTCTGAGTGCCAACTCTGGCAGGCTGCGGAGTTTAGCGACTCAAGCGGGTAACGCAAAGGGCGCCCCCACGTCTGGCGGTGGCCTGCCCCCACCCAGAGGTTCCAGCCAACAAACCGCAAGAATCGGCAAAATTCCGCCGCTCGCGTCCCTGTTTCTCATGCTACGATTGACCAGGCATCCGTACGCGGACATCCCTGCCGGACCGGTTCCGGGAGCCGCACACACCCGTGGAGCAGGCCTAGCACCTGCGTTACACGCCCCATCCCGGCCCACCACGTTGCACCGCAGCTGGAGTACCGCCGTGAACCTTCGCATGCACGCCAATTACCGCCAGGTCATCGAGAAGGCCCACCAGAGCCACCAGCAGAACCGTAATCCGTCCGAAATCACCTCGCAAGACACGACGCTGGCTCGGCTCTACAGCTATGGATTCCGGCTGCATGTCATCGGCACCTTCCATGCAACCCGGATCGCCCTGAACGAATGCCCGACCACCAGCCAGCTGGGAAAAGCCCATCGGCAGCGTGGCGTTGAGACACTCGAAGACCTGGCCAGTCAATCGATGGAGCCCGTACCAACCGATTTTCAGGCAGTCATCACTTCACTGCACCGCTACCATCGAGGTGTTCTCCGCGTACTCGAAAGCCTGCAAGCCGAATTAGCGATCGCCCCCAGTCAAACTGTGAGGACAATTCACGACCGTTTTCGACAGATCATCGAGTCCATTACTGGTGAATGCGGAATTCATCTGACGCAAGACACGCATGCTCCAGAGCAGGCAGGTTTTGTGGTCCCCGGTCTGGGAATCACCATCGTGCCGCTCGTCTACGGCGAGCACCATTCCTGGAACCTGGCGTGGCTCGCAGGTGACGAACGTAACGTCCCCACACACCGGCACGAGCATGGGGTGGAAATTCACCTTGGCTACGAACCGACACACGGCATGACGGTGCTGGGAAATCGCCGCGCCAAAGTTGATGAAGGCTACGCCATGCCGATCCCACCTCAAACAGATCATGGGTGGGTCAACACCACGGATCAAGTCCATCACGTCCCGTTTATCTTCGGTTCCTTGCAGCACGCCGGTTGGGGTGTGTTTCTCGATGTAGAACCGAGCACACAGTCAGTGGATGCCTTACAGCAGGTAGAACGCGACAGTCCCGCATTCGGCCAGATGGTCTATCTGGAGCGAGAAATCTCGCGGGCTGCCCAACTCACCTCCTGCTGGCGAAAAACACTAATTCCCTATACCGTCACCCATCGCGGCGGTAGTGGTGGCCTGGAACTGAGCCTGACGCGAGCCAATCAAAATGGTTTTTCCTACCCGGCTAGCGGATTTCGCGCGCTCTCCATTTCCCGCGGCACAGCCGAGATCGACATTGAAGGCATCACCCGGAACGCGACACAACACGATCACTTTGGCATTCCGGCGGGGCTCCAATGTACGGTACGGCAAGTGGGCGATGACCCTCTTGTTGTCCTCGATGCCCTGATTCGAGGACACGGCACCCGTGACAGCGGATAGCGGTAACAGGACTTGCCGTTGCTCCCCGCTACTCCGCTGGTTCGGCAACCTTCTTGGCAGTCTTTTTCTTGGCAGTCTTTTTCTTGGCAGTCTTTTTCTTGGCAGTCTTTTTCTTGGCGGCTTTCTTCTTTTTCCGCCCGCCCCCCTTCGCAGCCCGATCCTCCAACAGCCGTACCGCCAGGTCAAAAGCGACCTCTTCCACCGGTGTCCCTTTCGGGATCGACGCATTCGTGGTTCCATCGGTCACGTAAGGACCGTAGCGCCCTTCGAGCAACTGGATTGGCTCTCCAGTCACCGGTGAAGCCTCAAACGTCTTGAGCGGCTCCCGCGGGGCCGCCCGCGACCGTCCGCGAGTCTTCGGCTGGGCGAGCAAGGCCAGCGCCTCGGTGAGCGTTACCGCCAGCGGCGACACTTCCGCAGGTAACGAACGCGTTTCGCTGCCACATTTGATATAGGGACCATAACGGCCGTTGGCCGCCATCACCGGGTCTTTCGAATCCGGGTGCGGGCCCAGCTCAAGCGGCAAACTCAACAATTTCAGCGCCAGTTCCAGGTCAACATCATCGGGCTGCATATCCTTGAGCAACGATGCGTTTTTGGGCTTTTCTCCGTCGTCTGGCGTGCCCAGCTGAATATACGGACCGAACCGTCCCTGCTTGAGAAAGACTGGCTTGTGGGTATCAGGGCAGACACCCAACGGTTCTTCAACCTTGGCCGCCGCCGTCAACAGCTCTTCTGCCATGGCCAGAGTTAACTCGTCCGGAGGCAGGCCATCGGGAATACTGGCACGGCGTTCGCCTTGCTCCAGAAATGGGCCGTACTTCCCGACTCGGACATAAACCGGCTCACCTTCATCCGTTGGGGTGGGAACGCCGTAGGGCAAGGAAAACCGGCTCATTTGCCGTGGATCGATTTCCTCTAGCTTGGCGTTGATCTGTTGCTTCAAACCCGGCTGGCCATTCCCCAGATAGAATTTCCGCAAATACTCCGTGCGTTCTGCTTCCTCCCGACTGATCGCATCCAACAGGTCTTCCATCTGCGCCGTAAACTGATAATCCACCAGTGATGACAGATGCTCTTCCAATAAACGTGTCACCGAAAAAGCCAGCCAACTGGGTACCAACGCGCTCCCACGCTTGAAGACATAATCGCGACGCTGAATCGTCTCGATTATAGAGGCGTAAGTGCTGGGCCGCCCGATCCCCTCTTCTTCCAGCTTCCTGGTCAGCGATGCCTCCGTAAAGCGGGCGCGGGGTTTGGTGGAATGCTCATGCGGTTCCATCCCCGGACACGTCAAATTTTCATTTTCCGAGACGTTGGGAAGCAGTGTTTCCTGATCCGCCAATTCGGCTTCCGGATCATCCGATCCTTCTACGTAGGCGCGCAAAAACCCTTCAAATTCAATCGCCGTACCCGCCACCTGGAAAACCGCGCCGTCTCCCTCCACTGCAATCGTCGTCTTCAATTTACGGGCATCCACCATCTGGCTGGCGATCGTGCGTTTCCAGATCAAGCTGAACAAGCGAAACTCGTCACCTGAAAGCTGGCTCTTCAGAGTATCCGGCAGTGCAAAAGGATGGCCGGCCGGACGAATCGCCTCGTGCGCTTCCTGCGCGTTACGAACTTTGTTGGCGTAGGTCCTTGGCGACTCGGCGAGATAACTGTCGCCATACTCGGTACGCACCAGATCCCGCGCCGCCTCAATGGCAACTTGTGCCAGCGTCGTGGAGTCTGTCCGCAGGTAGGTGATATGCCCATTCTCGTAAAGACTCTGCGCCGCGTTCATCGTCCGCCGGGCCGTGAACCCCAACTTGCGATTCGCCTCCTGCTGCAACGTACTGGTCGTAAACGGGGCTTTCGGCTTTTCCCGTTGTGGCTTGACGGTAACCTGACTCACCCGGAAGTCCGTCGTGCGCAATCTTTCCAGCAGTTTCTCCGCCGCATCCGCATCCATCTGCAAGAGCTGGTCGTCTTTCAACCGTCCCGTCTCGGCGTCAAAATCCTTGCCACGGCACAGGGAGCGACCATCTACCGACATCAAGGTGGCCTTGAAGTGTTGCGACGGCGGTGTCACGAACGTGCCGAGTAAATCCCAATAACTGGCAGAAACAAATCGCATCCTCTCACGTTCACGGTCCACCACCAGGCGAACGGCGACGCTCTGCACGCGTCCTGCCGAGAGTCGGCTCGCCACCTTGCGCCACAGCAATTGTGAAACATCGTAGCCGTAGAGGCGATCCAGGATCCGCCTGGTTTCCTGCGCCTTGACGAGCGATTCATCAATCTGACGTGGCTGCTCCAGCGCCTCGGCAATGGCTTCCTTGGTAATCTCGTGGAAGACCAGGCGGTGTACCGGAACCTTGGGTTTGAGCAGCTCCAGCAAGTGCCAACTAATGGCCTCCCCTTCCCGGTCTTCATCCGTTGCCAGGTAGAGTTCCTTCGACTCACGCAAAAGCTTTCGGAGCTTGGCAACTTGTTGTTTCTTGCCGGGAGGAACGATGTAGATGGGCTTGAAATCGTCTTCGATATTGACGCCCAAATAGGCCCATTCTTCCTTCTTCAGATCAGCGGGTACCTGCTTGGCACCCTCGGGGAGGTCACGTACATGCCCCACGCTGGCCTCGACGGTGTACCCCGAACCCAAGAATCGCGAGATCGTCCGGGCTTTGGCCGGAGACTCGACAATGACCAGCGATTTGCCGTTTTTGTTTGCAGTTTTCTTAGCCATGGCGACGCCAAGTTACGTTTACTAGATCACCGTGTTTACCTGAAGCCCCACACGCAGTGGACGCGACAAAAATATCGGCGATCACCACGGGCATGCTTTATTTCGTTTCTTCAAACGTCTCAACCGGCATTGGCGGACCAGGTCCCGCGCTGCCTGCCCAGCAGTGAGCCAAATGAATTTCCGCCTTGCAAATTGTCCACACTCGTGTTTGGGATTGTATTTACGTCAATCGGCCTTACAATTCGTTTGCCCGGCAGATTCGCGCCAAGCAGCACGTTCATACTGTCAAGCCGATATCGTCTGTCAAGGGTACATCCATCCCACGCACACCCGCTTCCCCCCAAAAAACCTGACCGATGCTTGAAAAATTTCGCAAGTACCAGGCGGCTCTCCTGGTCCTGTTTGGCGTGTTCCTCATGTTCTCATTCGTGATCGCGCCACCGCTCAACGATTACCTGGCTCAACAAGCCATGATACAAACGGGCGGCTACGACGCGGTCGTCACGTGGACCGACGATGCAGGGCAGGAATTTTCGTTCAACGAAGCCGATTTGCAGGGTGAATACCGGTCGCACGTGCTCGCGGTACAGTTTCTCCAGCGCCTTCTTCAAACCGCACACCAACGACACCTGCCGCAGACGGATGAGGAGCAGCAGGAAGCTCAACGGCTGGGCCGCACATTCAAGCCGTTAAGCCCGATTACATTCAATCGAGAGACCGGTCAATTTGGACGAGACGATCTGGTGGAAAGTGAAGGTGAAATTGTCACCTTTGAAATACCAACCATGGTCGCCAACGAAGCCCAGCTGGTCCAACGACTCCTTTTTGCCCGGGAGGCAGAACGAATTGGGATCCAGGTCACGGACGAATCGGTGACCAACTATCTCAAGAATATCGCCAGCTTGACTGTGGCAGCCGACCAGGTGGATGAGATTCGCAAACAAGCACGTGAGCCGCTCTCACGGCCTCAACTCTACGAGCAGCTGAAAAAAGAACTGCTGGCCCAACAATACCAGAATCTGACGGTTGGCTGGGCCAACACGCGTCCAACTCCCGGTCAGGAACGCGGCTATTTCGACCGCGTCAATCGACAAATCAAGGTGGCGGGCGTTCCGTTCCCGGTGGCTGACTACATGGCGGAAACGGAC
>CAZITS010000017.1:0-19083 GCA_964542185.1 uncultured Pirellulaceae bacterium | reverse complement strand
GGCCGTGATGTGGGCCTACAACGGTTGGCATGGTGTCACACCTCTGGCAGAAGAAGTGCGGGAACCACAACGCAACATTCCCTTTGCCCTGATCGCCGGCATCGGAATTCTGATCACACTCTATCTCGCAGCCAATCTCGCCTACCACGGTGTTCTGTCCATGGAGGAAATGCGAGCGGCCGGAGATCACGTGGCCGAACGGATGGTCGGCAAACTCCTCGGCCCGTATGGCGCCGCCGCAATCTCTGTAGTAATCATGTGCAGCACCTTCGGTGCCATTAATACGAATCTGCTGACCGTGCCGAGGACTTCCTTTGCCATGGGTCGCGATCGCGTTTTCTTTGCGGCTCTGGGGCGTGTCCATGAAAAGTTCCACACTCCCGCCGCCGCGATCGCGCTGATGGCCGGTATGGCAATCTTGTTGATCGTCGTTGCCGGTGTCGGCAAGCACTGGGTTAGCGGAGAAGGACAAGCAACTCCTGCCAGCTCCTCCACTTCAGCGGACAGCACCATGCCAGCGAACAGTGCAGAACAAATCGAAGCCGCAACAGCGCTGGCAGAAGTAATCCCACAGTCCGACAACAAAGGGCTCTGGTCACAGATTCTCGACAGCTTGCGCAACGACTCACTGTTTGCCCTGTTCACCAATTTCGTCATCTTCTCGGCCAGCATTTTCTATGCTCTGGGTGTTGCTGCAGTGGTGGTATTGAGAATCCGTCGACCCGATTTACCGCGCCCCTACCGCACCTTCGGTTATCCCTGGGTTCCCCTGGTATTCCTGCTGGTGTACATCTGGTTTTTGGGGCAGATCTACCTGACCAACCCGTTGGAATCCCGCATGGGTCTGGTCATTATCGCCTTAGGCCTCCCCGTCTATTGGATGTACCGAAAACTCCAATCACCAACACCAGAAAACGCAGACGCTTGACCGGTTTTTTGGTTTTCCTTGTGGGAATTTTGTAATGGCACCATCGACTCTTCTTCTCTGCGCAGCCCTCATGAACCAGGCGCCAATGGACAATCGTTTCAGGGAGCTGGCCAAGCGCTATGTGGACGAGTCCCCCGCACTGTCTCCGGTACACGCCACGACACTGGGTGACCACCGTTTCGACAGCCAGCTGGACGATCTCAGTTCTGCAGCCCGCGAGCGGTCCAAAAGTTTTCACCAACAAATGCTGGATGCTCTGGAAGACGTCGATCGCAAACAACTCTCGCGGGCCAATCAAGTCGACTACGCACTGCTTCAGCACAGATTAGAAACCGTTCTGTGGCAGACTGACCAGTTGGCCGATTGGGCCTGGAATCCGCTGCTCTATACCGAATTGGCTGGCAGCTCGATTTACGGTCTGATGGCGCGGGACTTTGCGCCTCTCGCTCAGCGTCTGTCACATGTGGCCGATCGCCTGGAGAAATTTCCCAAGCTGTTTGCACAAATCCAGGCAACGCTACAACCGCAACGTGTCCCCAGAATCCATGCTGAAACTGCGGTCAAACAAAATCGAGGGGTCTTGAGCATTCTGGACAATATGGTCCGACCACAACTGCAAGAGCTGACTGCGGCAGAACGCAACCGACTTCAGCAAGCAATGCAACGAGCACAGGAAGTTGTTGAGCAACACCAGCAGTGGCTGGAAAATCGACTGCTTCCCAACGCCAATGGTGAATTTCGACTGGGGCCAGAACGCTACGACGAAAAACTGCGATTCACTTTGCAAACGCCCCTGTCACGAACTCAAATTCGGCAGCGTGCCGAATCCGAATTGGCTCGCGTGCGCGAGGAAATGTATCAGATCGCCAAGCCGCTGTACCGGAAACAGTACCCTTTTACGCAATTCCCCGAGCAACCCACTACGGCCTATCGCCAGGCAATCATTCGGGCGTGCCTGGAAATGGCATACCAGGATGTACCCCAGCGCGACCAGATCGTCTCCATCGCCAGACAATCCCTGCAAATCACAACCGAGTTCGTCAAGTCCAAGGATCTGGTTACCGTCCTGCCAGATCCCCTGGAAATTATCGTGATGCCTGAATTTCAGCGCGGTATCGCATTGGCATATTGTGACTCACCTGGTCCGCTGGATGTTGGTCAAAAGACATTCTATGCAGTGGCACCCCTGCCAGCTCATTGGACTGACGTGCAGGTCCAATCCTTTTTGCGCGAATACAACATCCGTTCAATTCATGACCTCACAGTACACGAAGCGATGCCAGGCCATTTTCTGCAACTGGCACATTCAAATCGTTATCCTGGCCAATTGCGGGCAATGCTGGCTTCAGGTGTGTTCATCGAAGGCTGGGCTGTCTACGCCGAACAGCTGATGGCCAATGAGGGATTTCTGAATGGCGACCCCCTGATGCGATTGATCGCGTTAAAGTGGTACCTGCGGGGTATCGCCAACGCCATTTTGGATCAGGCGATTCACACCGAAGGCATCACGCGCGAACAAGCGATGCGGCTGATGATGCACGACACATTCCAGGAAGAACGCGAAGCCGCTGGAAAATGGGTCAGGGCACAGCTCACCTCGGCCCAGCTTTCCACCTATTTTGTGGGCTATTTGGAACACATTGATCTGCGGCAAGAGACTGAACAGCTCTGGGGAAAAGAGTTTCGCTTGCGAGACTACCACGACCGGCTCCTTTCCTTTGGATCACCACCTGTCCAGTATGCCCGAGCTTTATTGCTGAAAAAAAAGATTCCCCAGGACCCGTGATGTCAATCTCTCAGCAGCTGCAACCACATCCACGATACGCGGCAGTTGTCCCCTCATTGTCCAATGCGGCGAATGTTCAGCGTGTCGCAAAATGTTTCAGTACTCCGCTCTGAACGAACCGCAGACGGTAAATTCAGAGCGGTGATCGCGTTGGCTCCCTGCGCAGTCGTATTGCATGCGCACAGCGAAGTGCAGCCGGTCCAGCCGCGCCCCGACGGTCAAGGGCAACGGCCCACTACTCGATAAACCAACTGAAAACTGCCCCGCACCGTCGGCCAAACCTGGCCCGTCTCCATACGAACCTGCCACCACCAGATCAATTCGTGCTGGATTCTCGATAAACGAGCCTGACAGATCGAAATACCCTGCCTGTATTCCTGTCCTGTCAAAACCCAGGGCAATGTTGCCCGTCCATTGAACATCCTGCTGTGCTGCGAGATACCAGGCACGGCCAGAAAATCCAATCGCGGCGGAGGCATCCTGGCGAGCAATACCAGCGGGGCCAAACGGCCAGTATTCGCCGCGCAGCCGCCAACCCAGCGAGGTGGCTTCCCCGCCTTCAAAGATCGTGGGTAACTCCAGACGGGAACCCGCCAGCATTCCAGCACAGTCGGTAGCGAGAGAGCTCGCGACCGTTGGATTGTCCCACTCTGGATATCCATACCACACCGTCGTGCCGATGACCGCCGCACCGCCCGCCAGTGCTCCCGCCTCGAACCAGGAGGGTATTCCCTCACCAGCCAGCCAGTCGGCAACATCTAACTGCTCGACAACTTTCTCTGCCTGCTGAAGAAAAATCTCTACGAATTCACTCGCCGTGCGCGGGTCACAACTGGCAAACTGCTCGAAATTTTCAACGAAACTAGCCTGCAGTAGCAGTCCATCGGGAATTTCCCAGACCTCCAGATCTGCGTAGCACTGCGAGAACACCGTCGCCCAATCTTCAGGTGAAACCGGCGCCAGTGGCGCAGCCAATGCCGGTAGATGCGGCGCGAACCAGGAGTCCAGAGAAATTGGCTCCACGCGACTCAGCTCCGCCAGAGAGACATCCACATTCTCCACTGCCCGACCTGGAGCTGCACAGTGTCTCGATAGTGATTCCAGTCTCGATAGTGATTCCATCCGCCAGGGCGGTGCGATTCCTGCAGTATCCCACGGCTGCTGCAGAACCGTATCCAGAGCCACCGGCTCAGTCGCAGCCAGCGGTAGAACCGGGGACAGCGGGTTCAATCCAGCGCGTTGGCTGTGGAAACCGGGCCAGCGACAGGTGCGGGTTTCGGTTTCGCCAACCACGTTTTCGCCTGCCACTCGGCCGGCTGTGGCAAGTGATACGAATGCCATCTCCGCGCGCCATCGATCTGCCTCATCGGCCACACCTGCTGGCAATTGCCCTGGCAGCGAAACCGCATCAGCGGCCAATAAGTCACGACTTTCCAGCCGCTCCACCTCCACCAACCGCTGAGGCGGCCGACGCGACTGCCAACGCTTCGCGCAGTGCGGCTTCGCGCAGTGCGGCCTGCCACGGCGCGAGGCCCGGCATCCATTGCCGCGGCGTCTGGTCGTACGTGAGCACCGGACAGTAACCCGGTCACAGTTGCCCCCCCGGCGACGACTGCCAGTCGGCTCGACCATTCTTTGTCCATTTGCTGAAGGTGTGACCAGGGATCTGTTCATTTTACTCTCCCCCCCACAGGAGTTATTTTTAGTTGTGCCCAAACGGCACCAAGCAGCGTTCCGTTCCCTCCTGCCATTCTGAGGACACACAAGAAATCCATCTATGGGCGCACGCCGGCGCGGAGCGCCAACGACCTCACACAAGGAACCGGTCATGAGCTCACGACGCCCCACGGACGATTGCTTGGCGCTGCTGGAAGTCCTCCTCTGGAATCACTTCCTGCCAGCCTCGATCAACGCCACGGCTGGTCCGCAGGAGAATTTTCTGCAAACCTCTGCAACCCGTGACAGACAGATTGCCTCGACCTATCTGGACTGGCTGGCAAGGCGTGGATACCTGGTCGGGCAACACGCTTCCGCTGGTGGCAACCGGGATCTTGAGTGCCATACCACCGACCGGAATGCTCAGCGCCAACTGAAACTCACCGAGTCAGGTGCCCGATTCGCGGTGGAAGCGATGCGGCAACAGGGGCGTTGGGAACAAATGGCCAGTTTGTTGGCCATCAGTAACCCGACCACGCGCAGGACCGACCGACAGCGCAGCGACCGTCTGCGTAATACAGATTCTCAGGCAATGCCTCCAGGCACTCAGCAACCATACTGGGATTCGCATCACCGTGAACTCTGGCTGGGTCGTGGTTTGGTCAAAAAGATCAGGACTTCAGCGATCAACCAGGAACGCCTGCTGTCCGCTTTTGAAGAAGAACACTGGCCAGAGTGCGTTTACGATCCGCTGCCACCAATCGGCGATGTCGATCCCAAGCAACGCCTCTTGGACACAGTTCGGCGATTGAACGGACACCAACTTTCCCCCCGCATCTACTTCCTGATTACACATCACGGCGAGCAGGTCACCTGGCAGCATCAAGAACCCGACTAGAAGTCGTCTGGCCTACTGCAATCCTGGCGGTATCGTGCCGCGTTCGACAGGCTCCACGAAGTGTCGAGACCTGCGCCGTGTGGCATCCACGGCCAGTGGACGATACAAAGGGTGTGGTGGGACCATTCTCAGAGGAAGAACACGATGCGATTATTTGGCAAGAAAAAGCGTCTCGTCGATTATGCGAGCTGCGCAGGGTGAGCAGGCAAGTTGCCTCAACAGGGGACTGCACAGGTTGTGCAGGGACTACCTAAGTTTGACGATCCTGATCTGGTAATCGGTGCGGAAGACTTTAGTGATGCCGGAGTTTACCGATTGCGGGACGACCTTTTTATCGTCCAGTCGCTCGATTTTTTTCCGCCTTTGGTCGATGACCCATTCTGTTTTGGCCAGATTGCTGCCGCCAACTCGTTGAGCGACATCTTCGCCATGGGAGCTCAGCCCAAAACCGCACTCAACATTGTCGGGTTTCCCGACGACCGGCTCGATTTGCAGATTCTGGCCGAAATTCTCCGTGGCGGTGCAGAGCGTGTCGCTGCTGCGGGGGCTGTGATCAGCGGTGGACACACCGTGCGTGATACGGAAATCAAATACGGACTGTCCGCCACAGGGATTGTCCACCCTGACCAGCTACTTACCAACCAGAAAGCGAAACCGGGTGACCGACTGGTCCTGACCAAGGCATTGGGAACTGGATTTGTGACGACGGCTTTCAAGGCACAAAAATGTCCGGACGACATCATCTCAGCCGCTAGCCAAAGCATGGCGATGTTGAACGCTGCTGCCAGTGCTGCGGCCCAAGCAGTCAACGCGCATGCGGCGACAGACATCACAGGTTTTGGCTTGGCTGGCCACGCCAGTGAAATGGCGCAGGCAAGTCATGTCACGGTGGCGTTGCAGTTGCCGGATTTGCCTCTCCTGGCAGGCGCAAAATCACTCGCGAAACAAGGGTATAAAACACGGGCAACCGCTACCAACCGGGCGTTTGTCGAACCGATTACCCAGATCGACGGGTCGCCAGATCCACAGCTTCTCGAATTTGTGTTTGACGCGCAAACATCAGGTGGCTTGCTGATCAGCGTCTCGGCAGATCGCGCCGATGAACTGGTCAACCGGGCGCAGGAGGGAGGCGCCGTTGCGAGCGCTATTGTTGGAGAAGTCCTTCCTTACGAAGAACGCTGTTTGCGACTGACAGGTTAACGGCGCGTGGCGCTGGGACATAAAACTAGTACCTCAACGCCCGCAGATTTCCACGCAGACGTTGCCACTGGGGACCCAGACAGTATCCCGTCGCCTCTTCATTCGCATCGTATTGCTGTACCGGAAGATCCCGCAAAATAGAAATGCGTCGCCTCTCATTCACAACAATCCGATCCAGCAGGCGCACCAATTCGTCACGCTGTTCAACACTTGGAAATTGGTTAACCAGATAAGGTTCACTCAGCCGCTGCCAGGCTTCTCCATACCAGGTATTTCGCGTAGGAAACACCCGCTCATCAAGTGAAACCAGCATCTCGTAGATGGCCGTATAGGGATTGTGATTTTTCTCAATCTGCCGCGCATGCCACTTTGCTTTCGGCTGCAGCATTTCGAATTCCATTACCAGTTGCCCCAACGCGCCATTGACTTCGATGGTGAGTTCCTTGAGTTGATCGGCCATCGCTTCCTGCCGGCGTGATAGCGCAACTTGAGCCACGACCATCTTCTGTTGTTGCTGCACAAGCTGGTCCATTTCCTGCATCTGCTCGGTTGCCAATTGCTGTCGCCGCGCAAGCTCCGCTTGATCGGCAACGATGGATTCCTGTTTTTCCAGTAAAGCCAGCTGCAGCTGGACCAGATGCTCGACCGTAACCTTGCCAGTAGATAAAGCCAGTGACTGGATCAATTGGGACGATGTGGAACGGATCCTTTGCGATCCAGATTCAACGTCGTGGGATGGCGCATCGCGTGACGCGTGCTGCCCGGACTTGGTACTGCAGCCACCGGCCCAGCAGGCTGTCAGCAGCAATATTACTGGTAACGACTTCATACGGACCTCACGATGCAACAAGAACCGGGACACGAAAAATCGAACACAGATACGCGTGCTGCCCTTCAGTAGAGCAACCAGCGGCATCCTAATTCACTCTAATCGGGGACCCGCAGGCAGCAAGCAACCTGGCCACCCCGCCAACACACAACGGGCAGCCAGCAAGCCGCAATCTCCACAGAATCGTCACGACCGATCCTGCCGCAACCAAACCGTTCTTGCCAGTCGTTTTCTGGCTGCTACCTGCACTATTGGCAATTAGCAACATGGGGCGATCGGAAGCAACGTGATGGCGGTTGAAGAAACCACTACAACCCAGGTAGCCGCCTCGCTCATTCACGAAATTCCCTGGCAACAGCACCCGCCGAAATCAGATTCCCGAGAGCACTCAAACGCGCCGCAAGATCACCAGGTTGTCACGGTGGATTACCTCTTCATACGACCGATATCCCAACCGCTGGAGAATCGCCTCCGAACGCAACCCTTGAATCATACGAATTTCGTCGATCGGATAGTTGGTCAATCCCCGTGCCAACTCGATACCTGGTCCGGTGCGCAGAGAAACCACGTCACCTTTGCCGAAGTCACCCTCCGCATCGACGATCCCGATCGCCAATAAACTTCGACCTTCCTCAGTCAGCGCCTGACACGCGCCATCATCCAGAAAGATGCTTCCTCGTGTTTGCGCCGAAAGTCCGATCCAACGTTTGCGGGAACTAATTGACTTGCCTTGCGCCAAGATGAGAGTACCGATTTGCTTGCCGGCCACGATGTCCGCCAGCACACCCGGTTTGTGGCCACTAGCAATGATGACGTTTTCTCCGGCCGTCGACACCAGACGGGCGGCTTCCAGCTTACTGGACATGCCCCCCCTGCCTGGCCCTCCATCATGGTCATCGACAAGTGCCATGATGGAGTCATTGACTTCATGGACCGTCGTAATTGTGCGCGACTCGGACCCTGGGGCATCCGCATCGTACAAACCTTCGACGTCCGACAAGATCACAAGCAGTGCATCCTGCAACAAATTGGTAACAAGTGCGGCCAAACGATCGTTATCACCAAATGTCACCATTAGCTCAGCGACGGCCACAGTGTCATTTTCGTTGATGATTGGAATCACGCCCCATTCCAATAGCGACAACAGTGTGTTGCGAACATTGAGATACCGGCCTCGATCATTCAAGTCATCACCGGTCAACAACACCTGAGCGGCATGTCGGCCGTGTTCGCGCAATGTTCGATCGTAGGCCTCAATTAAACTGGCTTGCCCCACTGCAGCCACTGCCTGAAGTTGTGCCAGCCCGGCTGGGCGTTGCTTGAATCCCAGCTGGCTCATACCAGCTGCCACCGCTCCCGAACTCACCAGCACGACCCGGCGACCTGTCTCACAAATCGCGCTGAGCTCTTGTGCCAGCTGGGCAATGCGTTCGTGATTCAGTGTGCCGCAATCCCGAGACACAACACGCGTACCGACCTTGACCACCAAAGTGCCTGTTGCCGAGATCTCCTGTCGCAACAAGTCCGTCATCAGATTGCAATCCCTGGAACAAAAGCGTCCGGTGGTTTTGCCGGTCCCGGACACCGAAACACAGATGCTACCAGGGACTTCGCCCGACACGTCACCCGCGAAGACCATGGTCGCACAAGCCAGGCTGGCCCGACGCGGCCCAGAGCGCGGTTTGAGAGCTGTTGTAACAGTCCTCCCAGTGGACCAGCCTCCCCATTCTGCGGTCACCGAACTTAGCTGCTAATCATCTTCCACACAAGATTGGCAATCACGCAACCCGCATAGGACCCCCGTCACTCCACCGCCAGAAAAACAAGCGCAATCTCCCCCACGTCAGTCTGGATCCACGACGATTTAGACTGTTCGACCCCAACCCTCTGCCAGCAAGTGCGACGCAGACTCCATTTGCATCGCTTGAGAAATCAATCGGCATCGATAGAATGGTCGTGCTAAAGCTCATTCCGGTGAACGACCTGATGTGGTCGCAACTGCCGGAAGGTCCGATTCCCAGCCGTGCACCACTTTCTGATCGCGCGCTCTACCCGGTTACATCAAGAGAGTGTGGCCGATTGGTAAACGCGAATCATGGTGTGAGAAAGGCCCCCGCCTGCCGTAATGAGTGAACTACGCGATGAATGCGGCGTAGCCGCGATCTACCATCTTCCCAGTGACCAGGTCAGTCCTTTGTGCGAAGGGTTTGGTGCCGACCAGGCATCGCAACTGATCCCGCGCATGTTGCTGGACATACAAAATCGTGGACAGCTATCTGCTGGTATTACGTCTTTCGACCCCACCCGCGATCAGCTGATTGACACGCACAAGGAAATTGGCACGGTCAGTGAGGTCTTTCGTCTCTCACACCGACGCGCCGCACAAGAACTAATGCAAGAATATGCTGGCAGGGCAGCGATTGGTCATGTGCGTTATGCCACCTGTGGTCTCGATGATCGCAGCTACGCCCAGCCTTTTGAGCGACACCACCTTCAACGACGCAAGTGGTTCAGCTTTGCTTTTAATGGTCAACTGGCAAATTTCCGCGAGTTGCGTGAACGATTATTGAGTGACAATGACCATCACCTTGCTCGGGAAACGGACACCGAGATCATCATGCACGAGATCAGCCGCGAGGTCTCGGGCGATCGCGAACCGCAGCTGATCGAGTTGATGCACAATATCAGCCAGAGGTTTGACGGTGCATATAGCCTCGTACTGTTGAACTCACGTGGCGACATGCTCGTCGCCCGTGACCCCCTGGGGATCAAACCGCTCTGCTACGCAAAGGAAGGACCTTTGTTTGCCGCCGCCAGTGAAAGTGTGGCGCTCCTGAATCTGGGTTTTCAAGCGGAGAATATCCACTCGCTCGAGCCGGGCTGTGCGGTGACCATAAGCAATGGAGAATTCCGCGTGGAGCGATTTGCCAGCAGCGGTCGTAAAGCGCATTGTTTCTTTGAATGGATCTACTTTGCGAATGTCGCCAGCACGCTTGATCAGCAAAGTGTCTATCTGTCCAGAACGGCACTGGGCGTAGAACTCGCCCAAATGGAGAAAAAGTCCGGCCAAGTCACCATTGACTCAGACACGATCGTGGTCCCGGTTCCCGATACCAGTAAAGCGGCCGCCGACTCCATGGCCTTTGAACTGGGTGTGCCATCACGGGAAGGGTTGATTCGCAACCGATATAGTGGCCGCACCTTTATCGAAGGCGGCAGTAGTCGCCGGAACAAGGCCAAAGCGAAGTACACACCGCTCCCCGAAGTACTCGCTGGAAAACGGATTTTCCTGGTCGAAGACTCAATCGTCCGCTCGACCACCATGAAGGCCCTGCTGGGTCGAATTCGAGAAATCGGCCAGGTCAAAGAAATTCATGTACGCGTCGCCTGCCCACCGATCATTGCTCCCTGTTTTTATGGAATCGACATGTCGACAGTCGACGAACTGTTCGCGCCCAGTTTCCTCAAAGGAGACAATTTGACTCAGGAAGTCCAACAAGAGATGGCGGATGCCCTGGGCGCCGATTCACTTCAGTATCTGCCCGTGCCGGCGATCGCCCGGGCAATTGGCTACGACCGCGACGATCTTTGTCAGGCGTGTATCACCGGTGAGTATCCGACCGAATTCGGTCAGCGCCTGTTCAAGATTGCATTGGAACAATCCGGGCAATCTGACACAGGGCAGAGAACCTATGAACCACTGCCAGTGACCGGCTCAGCGCGCTGATCAGATACGTGTGGGAACTGTTCCAGGTGCAACAAATTCAGCGCGGTAAACAGGCAAATTCTGCAAACGCGTCCGTCGCTCAAAATGAGTGCGGTAATCGAGATCGTGTGTTACCGGATGCTCACACACTTGCTCCGGTCCCTGCAGTGATGTGACTGCCGCAATACGCTCGAGTGTGCGCTCATAGTAATCCTGAACATCCGTCCAAAAATGAAGCCGACCGGCGGGTGTCAGCACCCGCTGAACGTTACGCAGAAACCGGTCGTTCATAACCCGCCGCTTGTGGTGTCGTTTTTTCCACCACGGATCAGGAAAATAGACATGCACCGCGTGCACTTGATCCGATTCCAGAAACTGCTCGAAAAGCTGCTCGGCGTCGCCCTCCAACACCCGGGCATTGGTCCGCTGCCCTCGGGCCAGACGGGCAGCAGTATACCGCGCATACCGGCGGGCTACCTCAATGCCGAGATAGTTGTGATCGGGAAACTCTGCGGCTGCAGTGTCCAAAAACAATCCTTTGCCACTGCCCACCTCGATTTCTAAAGGTGCCAGACGGTCAAATAGCGAAGTCATGTCGTATGGCACAGCGAACTGTTCCAACGCATAAAGATATTCCCGCAAGTCGATGCGAGGATCGATTCGACGCAGAGTTCGGCGTCCCATAACTGCATCTTTCTGTACAAATGTTGTGTACCTGCTGTCTTTCTAGCGAGCAGGCCCAGGGCCGTCCAGTGAGTTACAACGACTTCCCGTTCCGCACTCACAAATCGAAATTTCACCCTATCGGGGATTGCATTTCAGGTACGCTTCATGGCTAATAGACGTTGGACCGATTTACATCCAGTCCGAGTACGGAAAACACATCCTTTGCTGCTGGCGTCTTTACTCTTGCCCGCCGAGGTATTCATGCCGCGACGTTGTGCTCAGTTATCTGCTCTGATTTGCGCCATCTGTTGTCTTCACGTGTTACCCGTGCTTGCTCAGCAAGAAGAAGACACGAACACGCCTCTCGTGAAACTAGGGATGCCCGCAGGCACGTTCCGCTACTGGGCCGATACATGGGGCATGGTCGGCGTCACCCTCAGTAACCGAGACAGTCAGCCTCGCACACTGAAATCATCTGTCTACTTTGAAGACAACGCCAATCTCCAATTCGCCAGGGAATTCTGGATACCCGCGATGGCTCGTCGGCGGGGATGGTGCCCAGTAAAACTCCCTGCCACGTACACCACCGGGCGCAGTGGAACCAGTAATACGACAACGATTCCTATCAAGGGAATGGTGTTTGATGTCTTGGCTGGAGAAGATGTGCTGCTGCCCACTCCAGCGGGAAAACAGCTCTATTCAGATCGTCTTGAGTTTGGCAGAGAAACACGGGTTACTGGCATTATCGAACACCAGATAACAGACGCCTCGACGGGACCTTCAAAAGACAGTTTGAAGAGCAAACTGAGCGATGATAGTGATTTTGATTACGCCTACGAAGGCGCTGTGGCAATGCACAATTTCCTGGAAGGCCAATCCGCAAACCCCACACGCCGCGTACAACAAATCTCAGACGCTTTCCTGCCCGCATTCGAAGAAGGACTGGACGGTCTCGACCGACTGGTGATCTGCAATAATCGGTTGTCCGAAGATGTGGCAGCCGCAATGGCGGTTCGCCGCTGGGTACACCGCGGCGGACTATTGTGGGTGATGCTCGACCGGGTAGACGAACGAAGCGTTTCGCTGCTCCTGGGAGAGGCCTTTGATTTCGAGATTGTCGACAGAGTAAACGTTGCCCGAATCGCGATCCAAAACACTTCCACGGAACAAACCTGGCAACACCCCAAGTACTTTGAAAAGCCTCTCCCGTTTGTTCGCATCCTGGCTTCCTCCGGTCACGTCGATCAAACGTTGAATGGGTGGCCTGCGTCACTCCTGGTCTCCGCGGGAAAAGGCAAAGTCTTGTTTACAACCGTAGCCAGCGAAGCGTGGATCGTCGCCGGCGCAGGTCCCCAGGCAGAAAACGAACGGTCCGAACTGCAACCCAACCACCACGCCGGACTACCGCTACGGCAACTCGCCGAAGAGTTCATGGATGTACCGCGAAAATCACTGGTGGACGCGGCAAACCTGAAACCCTTCCTGGTCGATCAAATCGGTTATCGCATCGTTCAAAAAAGTCTGGTCGTAGTCGTCCTGGGGCTGTTTTGTCTGAGTCTCCCGATAAGCGGAATCGTGCTCTGGAGATCCGGAAAACTGGAACAGCTGGTTTGGCTGGGCCCCGTGCTTGCGTTGGCAGCAACTGTGGTACTTTTGCAGTTGGGACGACAGCATAAACAGGGAGTGCAACCTACAGTGGCAATGGCCCAGATTGTCGAAGCGACAGCCGGTACAAGCGAATTGGCCGTGAGCGGATTACTGGCGATCTACAACCCCGATTCGTCGACAGCGCAATTGGGAAGTACCAACGGGGGCACCTTCATTCCCGACCTGGATGACCAGCAACAAACCCGTCGTATGGTGTGGACCGGTCTTAATACCTGGCACTGGGAGAATGTGACGCTACCACAGGGTATTCGCACGGCAGAATTCCAGGCCTCGGTGTCCACTTCACAGAGCGTGGAATTCCGAGCGTCATTTGGCCCAGACGGAGTGCTTGGCCAGCTCACGGGAAAAGCTGCCTCCGAAATCAAAGACCCACTGCTGGCACTACCTGGCGGAAGTCGGTTGACCATGCGGATCCAGGAAGACGGCACCTGGGTTTCAGGACCTGCAGACTTGCTGCCTCCCGACACGTTTACCCGCGCGGAGCTGGTCACCGACGCCATGAATCGCCGCAAGGCAATCTATCAACACTTATTTGAACAGAATAGCGGGACTTTCCCGCGTCAACCGTACTGGATCGGCTGGACCAATCCCTACCTGACAGGATTTACGTTTGGTCCGGAAGTCGAGCGAACGGGTGAAGCCTTGCTGCTGGTGCCCATCCTGTGGACCCCGACACCCCCTGGCACCAAGGTCACGGTACCCTCTGCGTTCTCAATCTGCCGGTCGGTAGCTGGACCCGGACGAACAGGTATCAGCTCGTTGTTTCGAGCAAGTGGGCCCTGGATCGATTCGTCCTTGGAATCAAGTACCTGGCTCCGATTTCAATTACCCGATCAGGTACTGCCTCTCAGCCAGGTCAGCGGTACTCTTCAACTCGACATCAAGGCCCCTGGGTGGCAAATCAAGGTATCTCAAGTGGCTGGTGAAAAAGTAATTCCAATCGGCACCGAATCCGGGACCGGACAATACAGTTTTGAGATCGCCGCCGATGGATCGTGGGTACCAGATTCTTCCGGAGGCCTGACGATTGGCATCCAAATGGTGCCCGAGGTAGCCGCGCCGGACGGAAATCTCGATGAACAAACAATCTGGCAAGTCCAATCCATTGGATTGGATGTCCGCGGAACAACATCACAGTAAATCAGCAAGATCCAATCGAACGGGTGACCATGTTTGACTACAACGTGTTGTGTTCACCACAACGAATGCACACCCCACACAACAGGTATCCGGTAGCGGGAGATTCATGTGAGTAGCGAAGACTCGGTAGTTGTTACGAATAATCTGACCAAGCGTTACGGTGAATTCACCGCACTCGACAGTCTTTCCCTGAACGTCAATCGCGGCAACATTCTGGGTTTGATCGGTCCGAATGGCGCTGGCAAAACCACCGCCATCAAAATGTTGGTGGGGATGGCCCGTCCCACTGCCGGCAGCGCTTCGATCGCCGGAGGTGATTGTTACCGCGAGGCGCGACGCATTAAACGTCTGGTCGGCTACATGCCCGACCGGTTCGGTGCCTACGACAACATGCGGGTCTATGAATACCTCGACTTTTTTGCCGCCGCCTTTGGGATTTCAGCGTTCAAGCGGAAGCGGCGCATCGAAGCTGTCATGGAAATCACCAAGTCCACCTACATGCGTGATCGTTATGTGGAAGCGTTGAGCCATGGAATGCAACAACGGATCGGGATCGCGCGGACTCTGGTACACGATCCGGAAGTACTGATCCTCGACGAACCTGCCAATGGGCTGGACCCAGAGGCGCGCGTGGAAATGCGTGATTTGCTGCTGCAATTAGCCAAGATGCAAAAAACTCTGATCGTGACCAGCCATATCTTGCCGGAGCTATCCCGCATCTGCGATCAGGTTGCGATCATCAGTAGTGGCAAGTTGCGCGCCTTTGGAACCTTGGCTGAAATCGCGCGCCAAATCAGTCGTAATCGATTTCTAGAGGCCCAATTAAGCTCAGTAGAATCGCTGGATCTTGCCACAACATTGGTCCGGGAGCATCTCGAAGAAGGTGCTGAAGTCACCCCCTCCAAGACCGAATCCGTCGTGCGATTTCGAACTGCCAAAGATGAAACCGTGTTGGGCGATCTGCTGGCGGCTTTGGTCCAGAATGGAATCCCCGTCACACAATTTCGCGAACTGCAAACCGATCTGGAAGACGCTTTCCTGTCGGTCACGCGAGCAGACGCTGCCGAGTCA
Source organism: uncultured Pirellulaceae bacterium (assembly GCA_964542185.1). Lineage (GTDB taxonomy): Bacteria > Planctomycetota > Planctomycetia > Pirellulales > Pirellulaceae > UBA9264. The sequence goes on along the minus strand of CAZITS010000017.1, from coordinate 3,535 downwards.
AAAGGCGCCGAGTCAAAAGACGCCGATTCAGAAACCGCTTGATTCCACGAACCAGCGGATCGACAACCAGCACATCAACGCGGCGACGCTAGTCGTTCCTGGAACGGTGAAAATGAACGTGCCGCCATACACCTTGTTGACGCTCCCAGATGCGGGTTTCGTCATACCGCTTTGTCTGTGGAGTACCGTCCGCTAAGGTCTGTTGTACGAGTCGCACGTAACTGACGACTGCAACATCAGGTCCCAGGATGCGCACATGCGGTGCTACGATGGTGTTCACGTGCTTCCCTAAATGTCCCCCCAGATCAAAATAAAAACGATGAAACTCCATCCCTTCGACCAATTGACCACGCGCTTCAGGTTCAAACGCAGTCAAACCGGGATCACAGATCGCTTCGTAGGCCTGCCAATCACCGGAACAAATGGCCTCCAGCAATTCACCTGTACGTTGGATCAGTTCGCGCTGTAGACTGTCGCTCATCTTGCGCCCGCCCCTTCCATTCCAGGAACCTGCGCAGCACCCAGGCTGCGTCACACGCACTATAGCGATCGTAGCGACTATCGGCTTCCCGAATCACACTGCAAAAGCGACTTTTCTTGTTCGATTTGGAAACCTCTAGTAGACTGAAATTTGGTCTTTGGAGGACTCCTGCAAGGCTTCTGCTGGCCAGAGGGGATCGGCCAAATCGGTAGACCATTCTTTCGCTCACCCCACCTGACAAGCGGTGTTATGGCCTCATCTGACCATCCTGCAGGACATTGTTCCAGCCAATATCATGACAGCAGCACTCACCAGTGCCTTTTGCTTGTTCTCGGCATGAGTTTGACAATCTGTTGCGCATGCCAACACGAAAATCAGATTCCTCTTTATGCAGTCCAGGGACAGGTCTACGTCGACTCGCAACCGGCCGCAGGGGCACTCGTGGTACTTCACGCACTCCACGACAACCCCACGAACGCGCCACAACCGCGAGGATTTGTCGATCAGAATGCACATTTTCAACTCAGTACTCGTTCGCGACACGACGGCGCACCTGCGGGCAAATACGCGGTCACGGTTCTGTGGCGCAAGCAAAGCGACGAAGACGATCCGGGAGAACTCTTGGTACCCCGCCATTACCTGGACCCCAAAAAATCCGGATTGCACGCCACGATTGTTGCTGGTAACAACACGTTGAAAGCCTTTCATCTCACCAGCGAATAGGCGCCCATGGACAAGCGACCTGCCTGCCGACGTACCGCTTTCACGCTCGTTGAGTTACTTGTGGTCATCGCGATCATCGGACTGCTCACTGCACTGCTATTGCCTGCAGTGCAAATGGCACGGGAGAGTGGTCGGCGGGCAACCTGTGCGAACAACTTGCGGAATCTGGCATTGGGACTTCATCAATTCCACAACTCTTTTCGCGCACTGCCTCCAGCGCGAATATTGGGACCATTTCCACGACTAAAAATTCGCCGCCAGGTGGAGCATAGTTGGGCTATTTTCAACCTTCCCTATCTCGAGCAAAACAACCTGTACAAGGAATATTCGCTGCACCACGACTTCCGCGATCCGGTCAATGCCGCCGTCGTGCAGACCAGCCTGTCAATCTTTCTGTGTGCCTCTGCCCCCGTGCGCCACCACGACCAATTTTCCAGCGGCGGTTATCAGAATTGGCAAACTGCACCTGGGGACTACGTGCCGATCATGCGGGTCGACCGCAGCCTGGCTCAGAGTGGATTCTGCGACAAGATCTCGAATTTCCGTGGCGCGATGAGTAGTAATCAGATGACCCGCTTCAGTGACATTAAAGATGGGCTGTCCTATTCCTTGCTACTGACCGAAGCAGCCGGCCGGCCGCACTTGTGGGTAGGTGGTCGTTTCCTTCCACAAGTACGGATTCGTGGAGCCGGATGGGGTGACGCACGCAACGCTTTCAGTATTCATGGAGTGACCGAGGACGGTTCCTTTTCACCGGGGAGATGTGGTGTGAACTGTACTAATGATCGGGAAATCTTTGCCTTCCATCCAGGCGGCGCCAATGTTGCCATGGCGGATGGTTCGCTCCGTTTTCTTCCCAAGCACCTGGGAATTCGCGAAACCTGTAGAATGGTTACTATCCGAGGCAATGAGCCCATTTCCGACGCCGGTCTTTGATGCAAACAAAACAGAAAAAACTTTTCGTCCTGTGTGTTTTGGCAATCGGCCTGGCCGCGTTGTGGCTGGAGCCTGGCGGGCGTTTACGCGGCCGCCTGCAGGGTGAAGCGTTCTTTCAAGGTTACCCTGTCCACTATTGGCAACGACAACTGCAGAGTAGCGATCCCGTCGTGATAGAAACCGCACGTGCGGAGTTGACCGCTGGTCGTCGATCTGCGACGGAAGTATTACGCACTCTCCTCGTAGCACGCTCAACAGCCAATTGGGATACTTCGACCAGTCGCTGTGCCGCGGCCGAAATTCTGACAGCCATCGGTGAAGAGGCTGCCGAAGCAAGCGAAGATGTCATCAGCGCACTGTCCGACTCGGATGTCTACTTGAGACGTATTGCCGCCGGAGCAGTGCCTGCGGTAGGGGTCCCCGCGCCCAAGGGAGTCCCTGCTCTGCTGGATCTGCTGCAGCGTGAACGCTCCGTGGAAGTCTTACGGGCCTTGAGTGAGTACAGTGGTGAGGCACAGCCAGCACTGACAGAACTCAGCAAGGTGCTGCGTGATCGATCACTCCCCACAGAAGTCCGCTGGAACGCTGCCCGAACCATTGGCAAAGTCCGAGAAAACGCCGTCAGTACGGTCCCCCTGCTGGTCGAACACCTCCAGGACGACGAGGCAACCGTGCGCGAACATTCGGCCGAAGCCCTGGGAGACATCGGTCCGGCAGCCGCAGCATCGGTCCCTGCGCTGGTGGCAGTTTTAACGGATACGGCTACACGAGTACGACGCGACGCAGTCCGCTCTCTGGGACAAATCGGACCTGCTGCACAGGCGGCCGTACCAGCTGTACTCAAATTACTTGAAGACCCCGAACCGATCGTGCAGCAGGCCGCTCGAACCGCGCTACAGACACTTGCCCCGGATCAATTGCCCAAACCCGCAAACGAAGATTCTACTGCTCCCTGACCATCCTCAGGTCGGCGGATCGAAGGATCGCGATTTCGCACCAATTCCATGTCATTGTCGGAACCAGCGCAGCGCCACGACAGTGCCCAGAAAACGCCCCACTGGGGCGTGATTGCCGATGACTTGACCGGCGCGTGCGATTGCGGTGGCGCCTTCACGCGTTATGGATTCAAAGCGGGTGTTTATTGCAATGGGAAATTGTCGGGACAGAGATCTGATGACGTCATCGTCATCCCCACCTACAGCCGTGGGATCCCACCGCCCAGGGCCTTTGAGCGCGTACATCAGACAGCGCAACAACTGGTAACCCAGCATGTGCATGGGTATTACAAGAAAATCGATTCGACACTCAAAGGTAACCTGAGAATCGAAATCGAGGCCGCTCTCTCCGGCTTGCAGCGGAGACTGGCCGTTGTCGCTCCCGCTTTTCCAGAAATGG
>CAZITS010000016.1:0-19227 GCA_964542185.1 uncultured Pirellulaceae bacterium | reverse complement strand
ATTCTTCAACTTCCCGAAACAACTGCTCAGGTGCCGTCACAATGAGTGAGTTGCTGCGTTCATCCACCGCAATCGTCATTTTGGGCTCTTCGGCCTGCTGACCGCCACCCCGCTGACCACCACGGCCGCCGCGTCCTCCCATAAATGCACGCATCATTGCCTGTCGAGGATCTTCACCACCGCGGCCTTGCTGGCGTTGCCCTCCCTGAATCCGACTCGCATATGCTTCCTTGACCACTGTCGCCGCTTCCGCAGCCGTCGTATACACCAATTGAATCATCCGGGGTTTCCCCTGCGTCTGTACCTCGGTCATGCTGTTTTCTTGATCGATGATTCGTAAATGCTGCTCGATCTTGAGAATGTCACTGGAAGTACCTTGTACGATCAAGCGATTTAGTCGCACGTCCGGAATAATTGTCGCCGTACCAACCGTTACAACACTGGCATCTGTACTCGTACTGCCACCTCCTGAGCTACCCAGAAAACCACCAAGCAACCCTCCCATCAAATTTGAGGTCACACTCCCTACCAGCGAACCACCAGCTGCTGACAGGCTTGAGGTGGTGCCTCCCAACATTTCTCCCAACAGCCGGTTAGCACTTTCTGCACGTGCGAATTTCAGGTAGAAAACCGCGAGCTGTTGACTGGCGACGGCAGTATTCGCCGGGCCGGCGATCGTCTTCAAATGTTCCTCAAACCGGTCGAGGGCTGCAGGGTCATCGGACTGAATCAAGATACCCTGCGGTGTCAATTGCACTCGAATAGGTGCCGGCCTCTCTCTTGAACCCGTTCGCTCCTCATCCGACACACTCTGACGGGTGTCTTCTTGTTGCGCTACTTTGATTTGACTTGCCAGTTTAAATGTTGGCTGGCTTTGGGGTGCCGTGACAGCTGCTGTTTTGTCTGACTTACCGGCTGCAGCAGCACCTGCGTCAGGAAGCTCCTTGTCAGGACGATTCGTTTCGCTGGAGTCCGCGGGAGCATTCGGCTTAACCGGGGCAGCTTCAGTTGCACCGTCATTACCTCGTCCCCTGCGCAAATCCAGCTCCAGAGGAGCGTTCGACGGGTTAATCTCCACCTGGCGAACCCGAGGCACGTTGGCATCAGCGGGGGCGATCATCAAGACTTCGTTCTCACCTGGCCAGAATTGCTTGGCAATATTCAGAGCTTGCAGAGCCTGTGCCCCCTGGTAGGGCAACATGCGAACTCGACTTTGACTGACATCACTGGTAGCACGCAGTCTCGTAACAATAGCCCGGATTTCTTCGATCTGCGATGGACGGGCTCTCACGTACAGTCGTCCGCTAATCGGATCGGCATCGATTTTTGGTGCGTCTGGATTCGCAGTTTGCGATTCGCTGGACGACCCCTCGGTCGTTGCCGTAATTCCAAACATCTGATTCAACAGCAGGATCACATATTGAGGGTCAACCGACTTCAAATCAATCACTTCAAAGGAAACCGCTTCACCCTCCAGAACCGCAATGGTGTTCTTGATCTGTGCGTGAATACTGGGAGTTGCCAAAGCAATAACTTTGTTGGTGCTTGCATCGGGGGCTAGTCGAATATCCTGACCCGCCAGGATCGTCTGCAGCACATCGTAAACGGTGTTCAGATCACCCGAACGAATCACGTGTGTGCGCAACTCAGGAGTCTCGCGTTTCGCTGTCACATCGGTCTTATTGGGCTCCACGTCAAGCATTTCGATGACGCGTTTCATAATGTCGAGCTTGCTGGCCGAACCAGTAACAAAAATCTGCCTGCCGATGGCATCCGTGGAAATATTGATGTCCTCTCCGACATTCGTGTCTTCGCCAAGTCCAACCAACGGACGTGCCGCTGCCAGAACTTCCTCTGAGGTCGCGTGCTTGAGTTCAAAACGACGAACTGGCTCGCTCCCTTCGGCCGGATTTTCCACCGACTGGATAATGTCACGAATCCTGCGTAATTTACCCGCAGTTTCGGTAATCAAAAGCTGCTTGGATTTCGGCATCGCAATGGGAGTGGAAAGAACGGTCATACCCGAAATTTCCGTGGCCACCTCAGCCGGATCCAACTTAACGAGCGGAAACAGGCACTTCACGACCTCAAACTCACCGCGTTGATCTAACTCTTCTAGAGTCACGTATTCTGCTAACACATCCAGTAGTTGCGCGCGGCGCTCATCGTCGAGACTAATCACCGAGACCAAATTCGCGCTACGAATCAATGTATACCCGGTGCGAATCAGAAAGCGGTTGATCCGATCGATGGCCTCGTCCGGCGTAAAGAATCGGTCGTCTGAGTAGGTTAGCGAACCGGCCGGGATTTCATCCACGTGCATGGACAATCCCGCCTCTTCGGTCAGCCATTCAAGCACGCTTTCCCAAGGAGCACGATCAAAAGAAAACCGTAGCCGAACCTCGCCGTCATTACGGGCAACACGGTCAGCGGCGGCACGCTCATCGGCGCCGCGGTCATCGGCGGCACGGTCATCGGCGCCACGGTCGTCGGCGTCACGGTCGTCGGCGGCACGGTCGTCGGCGGCACGGTCGTCGGCGGCACGGTCGTCGGCGGCACGTGGAACGGATTCCGCATCTTCCTGTGAGGCAGAAGATGCGTCGCTTGACTCCGTCTCACGTCTCTCAGTCGTCGATGCCGTCTGCCCGGCTCCCTGGCCCGATATTTTCTCCCATTTCCCAAGTTGCTCGTCGGTCAAAAGTGACCGCAACTGCCGCTCAAACGAACGCCGCGTAATCTGTCTCTGTACTTCGCCGCCACGCGACATCTGCTCATTGCGCTGCGTAATCAACCCTAGAATTTTTTCGCGCTGCTCTGCGTCGAGGCCAATGATGCTGGCCACCTCCGGTTCCGCCAATGAAGCCATACCCATGCGAAGAACGCGTAGCTGATTCAAGCGTTCCCGTTGTGTCAACGTGAGCAGTGCCATCCCGAGTTGCTCCGACTCCTTTACAAATGGAGCTAATTTCGCTTGTTTCTCAGCGTTGGGCAGGTCTTTGATTTGCAGAATCAACTGTGTGACCTGTTGCTCCCGTTTATTAACTAGAGCGGTCAGCTTCTCCCTGGTCGCGCCATTTAGCCCCAGGAAATCCGCCCCTTCGTCATCAATGGCCATCGCCAGAATCCCCACAAAAGTGGGGTCCGCAGAGCGTGCCAAACCTGGCAGGCTAACGAGCACAAACAGTCCGCACAATACAGCCAAATACTGCGAAATACGGAGTCGGAAATTCGCAACACGTTTGAGAGTAGCCAAGGGATCAACCCTCCTGAGCACGGTTAGCCTGTAATCATCCGCACAGCTCAACCATCGCCAGCCCCCGAGAAGGGGGCACAGCGACTTATAAGTGACGTAATGTGCAACGCTGTTACACACGATCCCCGGCAGTTTGCGAACCGGATCTACCTAAGCGCCTACGAGTCTACACTAATTGCCAGAACGATACGCACCAAAAGCAAGGCAAATTTTTCCCGTTTTTCTCGTCTTACTGATAGGGGGATATACCGAGAGATATGATTAAACAGACTGGTTGGCTCCCGGGCCGAGATGCTTCCCGGAGAGCGAGCCTGTTTGCAAACGTAGCACAGGCTTTGACCGCGCGATTGTCCCGCATACCAAGATTATCGGCATTCCAGCGTTAGATGCACAAAAAACCCCTCATATTAGTGGCAAGCAGCCTCTTGCTGATGAGTGTGTCCGGTGGCCGAGCGCCTGCCGCAGATACGGGTTCGGCAAAATGGGGATTGAAAATCCAGTCCGGACAAGTCTCCTACCCTGCAAACCAGACGGTGCTGGCGCGAAACCTTGACGGCAACCAGGTGATTGCCAAAGTGCACATCCGGATCGATGACACATTTGTCCTGCTATTCCCGGACGGCCAGCTCGCCACGCAACCTGTTGCCAATACCCTCAGTACGCCAAAGCCATTTGTTGCTATCGACAAGCAAACTTTCGCCCGCAACATACTCACCAGCCTGCCATCTGAAAACGGCTGGAAAACACGTAGCACGCGGCACTACTTGTTTGTTTACAACACCACCGCTGAATTTGCTTTAGCGACCAGCCGGATTCTAGAAACCATGCTGCCGGGCATAAGAAAATTCTCAGAGAACCAGAAAATTCCAACCTCAGACCCTCTAGTTCCCATGGCCCTGATCATGTTCTCGACAGAGCGTGAATTTCAAGCGTACCGTCCCGTAGCACGCGGCGTTCGAGCCTACTACGAGCCCGTTTCCAACCGGGTTGTGCTCTACCAAGAACAACGAAGTGCTGCAGATCTCAAACCGGAACTCGCGATACGACAATCCATTTCAACTATCGCACATGAAGGCGTCCATCAAATCCTGCACAACATTGGCGTTCAACAGCGTCTTTCCTATTGGCCAATGTGGATTAGCGAAGGACTAGCCGAGTACTTTGCACCGACTTCGGTTGCCAAACGGATGCGCTGGAAAGGCCTTGGAAAAGTCAATGACTTGAGGATGTTTGAGTTAGAACAACTATTCAAATCACAACCAACTGAAGTTGCCGGGAAGCTACTGATCGAGCCAACCGTCACGGCCAATCGCCTGTCTTCAACTGGCTATGCATCGGCGTGGGCCGTCACCCATTTTCTGGCGCAGCGTCGCAAGTCTCAATTTCGCGGCTATCTGCGGGAAGTAAGCCAGCTGAAACCACTACAAGGCAGCCCTTACACCAACGATCGCCAAAAAAACGTCGAGCACCTGACGATGTTTCAAACCCACTTCGGCGAAAACTTATATCGACTGGAATCGGCCCTTACCCAACATCTCAAACGATTACCCTACAACGATCCGTATGCCGAGTTCCCGCACCTTGTGGGAATGATCATCTACCGCGATGGAGATGAGCTGAAACGGATGGCCAATCTCTTCCATACTCGCGAAGTAGCAAACAAATGGACGACTGAAACCATCGAAAGCCTGCCGGAATCAAGTCGGGACACTGCTCGATACTCCCTGCGTTCATGCCCAAATCGCGCCGCGGCAGAACGGTTTGTCAACCGCTGGATGAAATCGCGGTGATCTGTTTCGATTAGCCACTTAACGGTCCCAGCGAGGGCGCTACAACGAAACACCCGCGACACGATTTCAGAAAATCCCCGCACCAAACTCCTCGCCTTCGTTTTTTCTCGTTTTCGTCGCATCCTGGGAAAGTGCACCGTGTGGCGGCCGCAGCTCCGGCTCTGGATCTTGGATCCGCAAGTTTTCCAGGCTATTCCCAGGCAATTCCAACTCGGTACTATGACGACCCCCAGGATCGTCATAATCTTCGTCGTATCGCGACCTGTAGTCAGGGTTCTCGGCGCGATCCAGTTCCGCTTCAAGTTCCTCGATGACTTTTCTCTGTATCACATCGCGACAATCAGAATGAATTGGGTGGGCGATGTCCGCGTAGAGTTTGGTCCGCCCCGCGGGGTCCCGCTCACGGCTGCTGGGCAAACGAGCACTACACTGGTTGCAGTATTTTGCCCGCAAGTGATTCTTGTAACCACATCCAGGGCAATGCGCGGTTAATTTTCGGCTGGGCATTGCCACAAAGGGACCATTGGATCCTTCGATAATTTTCAGATCGCGAACAACAAAGCAGTTATCAAAAGTAATTGAACAAAAAGCCTGTAATCGATCGTCAGAATCCTCCACCAGCTTGATGCGAACCTCGGTAATCTCCATGACGAATCCTCCTGTTCGGGTCGTTCGTGCCGAGGGGTGACGTAGGAAACGTAGTCGCGTTGAACACTTGCCCAACGCCCATTGAACGAATTCGATTCGCGATTCTTCGAGCGTGGCAAGTGTTCCGGCAAACAGCAAAATAGCTACTACCGCTACCGGTCATTTGATGGCCCAGACAGTCACTCTTCTCGAAGACTTGCTGCATCTTTTGAATCCATGGCGACAAACCGGCTGCCGCAGCCTGCAAACGGTTCGTCATACACTTGGCCAAGAGAGGCAGATTGCCATTCTGGCCTGCCGACAATAGCGGCAGCAGCGGCACTGCTGCTTTGGCGGGGCAACATTTGCCGTAAACATCCGCTGTCCGCAAACCAGTGGGCGGTCGCACCACCACGACAGCCAGTCGACAAAACTCGACAACGCGCCGAAGCTGATCGCCACGCCCGCAAAACACCGCCGGTTCGCAGTTCAAAAAGAACGGAATGTCGCTCCCGAGTTCCGCGGCCACGGCAATGAGTTTTTCACGTGGCCAATTAAGCCCCCAAGCCCGATTGGCGACCAGTAAACCGGCAGCAGCATCTCCGGAAGCACCTCCCAGCCCGGCAGCAGCTGGGATTCTTTTCACTAATCGAATAGCAGCACCCAACTCAACTCCGGCGCGCTGCCTCAATCGTTCAACAGCGCGCCAGACCAGGTTGTCCTGTGGATCTGGAAGTTGGCCCATTGCACTCGCCTTACTGCGGCCCAACTCTGTCGCCAGACCGGACGCCCAAGCACAATCAATTTGTAATTTTCCCGAATAATCAACGGCAAAGAACAAGCTGTCATATATCGATACAGCAACCATGAGATTTTCAATCTCGTGATAACCGTCTTTACGACGTGCAAGTACCTCCAGGAAGAGATTCAACTTGGCCGGCACGTTGACAACGAGCGAGTGATCAGGGTGTGAGAATTCCACAAGTCAAAGGCCAAGCCTCTCACATTCTCTTCAGCGCAAACAGGACACTTCCTTCAGCGCGTCCAGAATGAAGCAACAGGAACTATCCAAATCTTATCGATCGTGTTCCGTCGGTCAACAGAATTTGCGTCTACTGACCCTTGAAACCGATACATGTTGCAGTGCATTGAGCACAACTATGCAAGTCTTCCAGACAAGCAAGAACGATTGGAAGAATCTTGCGGCTGCCTGCCGATGAACAACTACGGAGTCGCATTTGTCGAGCATGAGTAATCCGCCTGGCCCGTGGCACAGCCAGTAATAATCAAGTCCAGCGAGCAAACCACAGATCCAGTCCGAAAATGAACACCTCATGAAGTTTTACCCCATGGGCTCAAGACAATCGGAAGGGAAGCAGCAGATGATGAATAAACATCTTGCTCGATCGGAATCACTGCGATGAATAAAGTCCAGAACACCGCCAAAACGAAAGCAGGTAACCACCCGAATACGACTGCAGCGCGAACCGACAGCCCGAGCTCGGCAATCAGCATCCTCTGGAGGGGCGCTTGCATGGGAGGGGCCGACATTGTCCCAGGAGTTTCCGGCGGCACCGTCGCACTGGTGCTGGGAATTTATGAGCGGTTACTCACTGCGCTCAGCAGGTGCGACATAACCCTGCTGCAGCTGACGCTCCGACGCCAATGGCGGCCTGCTGCACAACGCATCGATTTAGGATTCCTGCTGTTGCTCGCAACTGGGATTCTGTTCGGCATGGTTGGTTGCGCTAGTACTGTCAGCCGTTTGCTCAGCGACTCCGGATCGCGTCCCTATGTGCTCTCTATTTTCTTCGGCATGATCCTGGCATCAGCAATCCTTGTTTCACGGCTCATTGAAACAGGATTTCAGCGCATGTTTGTACCGTGGACAGCTGGAATGCTGTTTGCCTTTTACTTGAGTGGTTTGCCCCAAATCAACCATCAACCGACTCCTGCCTCGTTGCTATTGTGTGGCGCATTTGCCATTTCTGCCATGCTGCTTCCAGGCATCAGTGGTGCTATGATCCTGGTGCTACTGGGAGCGTATGAACATCTCATCGAAATCCCCAATGCGTTAGCGCGTGGCGAACGCATTAGTGCCAACCTGACCGAACTGATCGCATTCGGGCTCGGATGTGCTCTGGGGCTGGTGGTATTCAGCAAGCTATTGCGCTGGCTGTTGGAATTCCACGCAGCTATCACAATGGCAACGTTGTGCGGCTTCATGTTCGGCGCATTGAGAAAACTCTGGCCATTCCAGGAAGACCGGACTCCGGAACTGCAATGGAAACGCAAGCAGTTCGAACCCTACCTGCCTGAGTCGTTCGATACGCAGCAGGCCGGCATTTTGATTGTGGGGGCCATGGCGGGAATCCTCGTGCTGGCCATTGGGTACCGGGTCCAGCAACACCGCCGCAACATCACCAACCCGGCACCTCCCTCCAATTTGTAGCCTGAGGTAGCGTCTCATCAATCAACGTAAATGAACTCGTTGAGACTCATCAAGATTTGACAAAAGTCTGCACGGGAGAGCAGCCCGGCATCGGTCCGGGAGTCCTCCTGGTAAGACTTCGCTTGGGCAGTCAAAAATTTTCGAGCCGCAGCAGCTTCCGCAGTCGTTGCCGGGCGCCCAAGGGCAATCGCATAAGCGCGTCCCACGACCAGGTCCAAAGTGTCCTCCCGATTTTCTTCCAAACGTTTTGCAAAACGCCGAGCGTACTCTCTGATTCGCGGATCATTCATAAACAACAGAGCTTGAGGAGCAATCGTCGTCGCGGGCCGCTCACCAGTACTGGCCAATGGCTCTGGAGCATCAAAAATCTGTAACATGGGGATCAACTTACTCCGTTTGATCGTAAAATAGATACTGCGGCGTCTGGACGCCTGATCAAGAGTACCCGGTCCAAACGAAGTTCGATCCAACTGTCCGCTGACCGCAAGCATGCAGTCCCGAATTGCCTCCGCTTCGAGACGACGCGGCTGAAAACGCCACAGCCACTGATTCTGGGGATCACGCTGGCGATCTTGCAAATCATCGGCCGAAGACTGCCGGTATGTGCTACTGGACATCATCAAGCGCTGCAATTCTTTGAGTCGCCAGCCACGGCGAATTAAATTCAGCGCCAGAGCATCCAGCAACTCCGGATGACTTGGCCGCTCACCTTGAAGCCCAAAGTCATTAGTGGTGGCCACCAACCCACGACCAAAATGATGCTTCCACAACCGATTGACAATAACTCGCGCCACTAGCTGGCCAGCCCCATGATCAACATCAGTAAGCCATTTCGCCAAACCAGCCCTGCGATAAGAGCTCTTGGCGTCAGCTGGTGGTTTCACAGACCAGTGTTCCTGGCCCTGGGACTCTGAAACCAGCACCTGGAGGAATCCCATCGATGCCACTCCCTGTTTCTGCAGGGGATCCCCCCGCGTCAGGAAGTAGGACTGCGGGTAAAAATGAGGAAAGCCACGTCCATCAGCATTATGTTTGATCGGTTTTACACCTTCGCTGACAACCATCACGGTGGTTGGGGGCAAGTCCGCATCTATCCGCACCTGGACATTACTTCGAATCGCAGTCGTGAACGTCGCCACCATCCGGTAATAGTCAACCGATGGTATAGGATCAAATTTGTGGTCATGGCAGCGTGCACAGCCAACCGTCAGGCCTAACATCGACGTGCCCAGGGTTGCAACCATGTCGTCGAGCTCGTCATATCGCGCCCTCTCAAATTCGCGCTCGGTCAACTGCGTTGGCAGCACGCCAGCCCCCAGGAAGCCCGTCGCCATCAGAGCCAGTGGATTGTCCGGCGCCAATTCATCTCCGGCCACTTGCCATTGAGAAAACTGGTCGAACGGCATATCCGCGTTCAGTGCTCGAATAACAAAATCGCGGTAATGAAAAGCGTGGGGGCGATCTTCATCGTGTTCAAACCCTGCACTCTCTGCGAACCTCACGATATCCAGCCAATGCCTTGCCCAACGTTCCCCATAGTGGGAACTTGCCAGCAAATTTTCAAGCAGTTCTTCGTAGGCGTGAGGATGTTCATTGGCAACAAATGCTTCTACCTGTGCCGGCGAGGGTGGCAACCCGAGCAGATCGAGATAAACCCGCCGAATCAGGGTCCGTCGATCTGCCTCTGGATTCATCGTCAGAGCGTGTTCTTGGGCCGTCGACAGGACATAGCGGTCGATGAAGTTCCGACTCCAGCGGTCGGCTTCCTGTGCAGCCAGTGGTGGCCGAAGCTGCAATGGCCGAAACGACCAGAATTGACGCGATTGGCCGTCAATCCGACGCTTCGTCCAACCACCATTCCGGTCGCCGCTCGATTCAAGGTTATGGGAATAGGCCATCCCCAAATCAATCCACTCGACAACCGCATTCAATGCGGCTCCCTTCAGGCGACTTCCCTCCGCCGGCATAGCAGGTTCCGCATCGTGACGAATGAGCCGAACAAGCAAGCTGTCCCCCGCCCTGCCCGGTTTGACGACGATACCTGAATCTCCACCTTTCATTAGCGCCGCGCGCGTCGACAAATCCAACCCACCCTTAGCCTGTTGTGGACCATGACATCGAATACAACGATGTTGCAGAATCGCCGCAACCTTCTGTTTGAACAACACACGCGACTCTTCCATTCGCTGTGCGTGGTCCGGAGACACTTGAGGCATTTCGCTTGCACAGGCCAGCAACACTGGCCAGATCGCCAGGAAAAATCCCACCACGGGGCACACTTTGAATCCGGGCTTCATCACAACAGGCATCTCCCTGCATCTAGTTTCAATCATGGCTCCCAAGTCGCCACAACGGCCCCACCACCAACTGAACTCTCGCACTTCAGTCACAAACAGCGATGCGAACCATTGTCTCGCAATAATCGAGTCGTGTCTCGCAATAATCGAGTCGGAAACAACATCGATCAATGGCTTTTGAGCTGGGCATGCAAATCTAGAAGAACACTCTTCATTACGTTGAGGTAATCGTGTGCTTCTTGCGGACACATCGTCAACGGTGGACTGACTCGGAGTACTTTCCCGGCAAGCGGTCCTAGCAAATGAATCGCCTGGCCGTCTTTGTTCCCTAAATAGCAAGCCTCCACGCAGGCGACGGCAACATCTGCAGGTGTATGCTCCCCCACTTCGCCGCATTGAATACCCCACACGGTCCCCTCGCCGCGCACATGGGTAATCAGACCTGTTTCTTTAAGCTCCACCAGGCCCGTTTCCAGCACTGTGGATAAGGCCTGTGCATTCGCTAACACATCACCGCCTTCAAATTCATCCAACGTCGCCAATACCGCGGCCGACGAGAGTGGGTTGGCGCTCCAAGTGTCCGAAGCGGCACCGTAATCGAGCCCACTAAACAGCGCCTGCGATCCAACGGCAGCACTCACCGGAACGCCATTTCCCAATCCCTTCCCAAGGCACACAATGTCTGGCTCGATCGCGTAGTGTGTGAAGGCGTACATGGTCCCCGTTCGGCCGAAGTTCGATTGAACTTCGTCCAGGATGAACACCAGGTCTCGGTCGCGACAGAATCGCTGCAACAGCTGCAAATACTCGGGATGGGGGTGATATGAACCACCACCGCCTAGGTACGGTTCCGTGATGACACAACACAAACGCGATCCGTGCTCGTCCGCCATCCGCGCCAATTCCTGTTCATAAGGCGCTAAATCAATCGGCTGTTTGCGATGTTCGAGATCAATGCATTCATCGGTTGGAAGTGTCAAGAACCGGACTCGCGAATCCCGCTCTTTGTCCTGTTCTGTCCCGGTTACGGCACCTGCCAATCCTTTCTTGCCATGAAATCCATGGCGTGTCGCCAGAATGATGTCGCGTTGGGGATTGCGAGCCAAGGCAACCCAAAGTGCTTTTTGAATCGCTTCGCTTCCACTGGCTGCCCACATCACCTGTTCTAGACGCTCGCCGCCGCTTTCTCGGCGTAGATTGCTTAGTAATCTCTCAGAAGCAGTAACTTCCAAATCTGTTATTGCGTTATACGCTGTCAATGGACTGGCGTTGATATAGGGAGCATCCGTCGCGAGATCTGCAAGCTCCAGATAGCCCAGGACCCGTCGCCACCAGGCCGTGGGATTATGCCCCAGGTTCGCCACCAACACACCTGACGAAAAATCCGCGAGTTTGCGATCGTCGGCAGTCCAATGATAAGACCCCGCGCTCCGCGCAAACACGGCTTGTGAGGGAGTGAAAGTCCGTAAGGCTTTAGGTTCCGCCAGATCGGCACGTACACGAATCGCATTGGAACGATCTTCTTGTTGGTGCTGAATACTCGACGTGGCCCCGGTCCCTGAAGTGTGGGACATGGTGCTACCTTTCTGCCGGTGCTGGCGGCGCAGTATGAACTTCAAAGCGACGATTCTCGTTCGTCCGCTGGCAACCCGCAAGAGGCCGGGGGGTGTGCCGCGTTATTGCGGGCCAGGACAAACTGCACTTGGGGTATCACGATAATTGGCGGACCACGACAAGTCGCCTAGCACGTGCGAGCAGGAAAAGCTACAACCAGCGGCGCAAGTCCAAAACCCAACACCCTGGTCGACAAGACGTCGATGAGCCACAATGGGAAGAAGACACACCACGACTCGCCGTATTCGGACCTCTTCCATATGGTCGCTTCATTTATTCTGATACCTGGTCGCACCAGCCGCCAAGGTTGCGGCATCAACGAAGGCAAGTTCAACGAAACCTACCAACAAGAAACACACTTGTTGCAGGTAGCGCCAAGCGACATGGAACAACTAGGGCTCACCGCTGGTGACACCGTCAGGTTGACTAGCGATTTCGGACAGGCTGAAGTACCGGTCACTGCGGCCAAACGCGATGAACTCCCCGCAGGCCTGTTATTCATCGCGTATGGTGATATATCCAGTCGATTGATGGGTGGAGATACACATGGCTCGGGAATGCCCACAAGCAAGGGACTCGATGTAGAATTGGAGATTCTCTAGCGCCAAGCGCAAGCGTCTCTCCGACACCTTAATGAACCAACTTCGGAATGGAATAGCCGTAGCTCCTGCGAGCCGGCGCCAAAGGAAACTTAGTAGCATGGCAGTTAGTCCTCCTCTCGACGCCGAACAATTGGACAACCAGGTCGAACATAAGGTTGTCCAGGACGCAACTTGTACGTTTTGCGGTTGTGTGTGTGACGACATTGATCTGCATGTCGAAGGCGACAAGATCGTGGACGCGAAACGCGCCTGCGTCTTAGGGAGCTCCTGGTTCCTGAACCATGAAATTGAACACAGACCCTCTTGCCACATCGATGGAAAGCCCGCGGAAGTCGCACAGGGCGTCGAACGGGCTGCGCAAATTCTGGCCCAATCCAAGTACCCCTTGATCTATGGCCTCAGCGATACCACCAGCGAGTCACAGCGCGTCGCTGTCAGTATCGCGGATTGGATTGATGGAACGGTCGATACGACAACCAGCGTTTGCCACGGTCCGTCAGGAATGGCATTTCAAGGAGTCGGGGAAGTCACTTGCTCACTTGGTGAGGTACGCAACCGAGCCGACATGGTTATGTTCTGGGGTTCCAATCCCGCAGAAAGCCACCCGCGACATTTCACAAAATACAGTCTGATGCCCAAAGGAATGTTCCTGCCCAACGGCCGTAAAGATCGTACTGCGGTGATCGTAGACGTGCGCAAGACCAAGAGCGCTAAAGCTGCTGATATCTTCATACAAATCAAACCACGCAGTGATTTCGAAGGCCTCTGGACCCTGAGAGCACTCGCGCAAGATATCGAACTGGACGCCGATCAGGTACTCGCGGACACCGGTTACCCCCTGGACAAATGGCAAGACTTGATGGACCGCATGAAACGAGCCCGTTTCGGTGTCATTTTCTTCGGTATGGGCTTGACCATGACGCGGGGTAAACATGCCAATAGTGAAGCTCTACTGGCCCTGACTCGGGACATGAATCGCCACACACGTTTTGTCTGCAAACCGAATCGAGGACACGGAAACGTCACCGGCGCAGACAATGTCGTTGCATGGCGAACGGGGTATCCATTCGGAGTCAACATGAGCCGCGGTTATCCACGTTTCAATCCCGGTGAATATACTGCCTCTGATGTACTCGCGCGGGGTGAAGCGGACGCCGCTATGATCATTGCAAGTGATCCCATGGGCAATTTCAGTCAACCTGCCCGCGAACACTTGAAGTCGATTCCTTACATCGCCTTTGATCCGAAAGAAACTCCCACAACAAGACACTCGGCAGTAGCTTTTACTGTCGCCACCTACGGTATTAATGTTCCAGGAACGGTCTACCGAATGGACGATGTCCCTATTCCGTTGCGTCCAGCGTTTGAGTCACCCCACCCAAGCGATCTGGAACTGCTTACGAACATCGAAAAACGCGTTCGAGAGCTCAAAAAACAACAATCCGTCAGCAAAAAACACCGTCCATCGCTGAGGCCCGCGTGAACGGCGCTGCACCCACTTCGGCCGGTGCCTCCAATCCGGATGTCTGTGTTCCGCGCTTGCATATTGTCCTGTATCAACCGGAAATTCCACAAAACACCGGAAATGCAGGGCGCACCTGCTTGGCGGTGGGCGCGAAGCTTTGGATGGTTCGCCCGCTTGGATTTCAGCTGAGCGAAAAAAAACTACGGCGGGCCGGGCTGGATTATTGGATCGACCTGGATTGGGAAGTAGTCGATAGCTGGGAAATTCTCGTCAACCGTCTTCCCGCGCGCAAATGGTGTTTCTCCAAATTCGCGGAACGCAGCTACACAACAGCAACGTTCGCACCCGGAGACGCCCTGGTATTTGGCAGCGAAACGAGTGGCTTGCCTGGATCGATTCGCGACGCGTGCCCGGAACAGGCGTTGAGGATACCGATGGAACCACCGGCCCGCAGCCTTAACCTGGCAACCAGTGTGGCGATTGCCGGTTACGAAGCGATTCGTCAATGGAATACTTGATGAACCCAGGTACCATACCGCGGCGTGCGTGCGCCTACCCTCAGTCGCTTGACGGCAGCCCCAGCTTGTCAGCGCTACCCGGCGCGATCGAACCATCTGCGTTCCAGCCGCGCAGTTCATTGTAGATCCGAACCGCAACCTGCAGCTGCTCTGGTGACAAACGGGCCTCTGAATTGTCCTGCTGTGGTTCTTGCAAGAACCGATCCGGCAAGCTGTCTTCCTGCGGTGTCCAACCAGCTCGAATATTGAATAGCTTTTTGGCCGAAACGATACGGTTTGCCGTGGTAACCAGCTCTTCTGCAGAAACGTCCCATCCCGTTGTCACTTCCAGCATCTCAGCCGCCGACTGGAAAAACTCTGTGAACACACGACGTAAAAACTTGCAGAGGATCAAGGAATCCATGACGGTCGCTGCGTTTTCCGTTTCAATCGCCAAAGGAACCGACTGTGAAGTCAAAGCATACCGATTCACGCGTTCCGAGAAGTCGACTTCATAAGCGCCACTGCGATTGTGGTCTGCACCCCGACTTCCCACGGCAAATCCCAATGCCATGGTCTGCAGCGCCCGCGGCTCATAACCTGGAATCTCAAGTCCCTTGACATGCGGTGCGAAACGAGCTGAGTCACCACCCAGCCTGTCCGCAAGCCGCCGGCTGCCTTCTGCCAGCCAATCGCCTACACCGTCACGTTGGCCGATTAACTCAATCGCGCGGAGCAACGCTGTACCATCACCAAAAGCCAACCAGGGTAGATCGAGCAGGCCTCGTTCGACACATTCCATCGCAAAGCTGATCGTTCCACCGGTACTGATCGTGTCGATACCCAGTTCATCACAACGTCTCGAAGCCTGCAACACGACCTCGGAATCACTGATTCCACACAACGGACCCAAGGCAAACAAGTTTTCATACTCCACACGAACACCTGGATCTGTCTCCGAACTGGAGCCAAGAGAGTACAGGTGCTCACAACCTATGGTACAGGCAGCACAGGTAGACCTTGCGTGGCCCCTCTTCTCACCCAGAACAACAGGATCGAGTGCGGCCACATCGGCAAATTGTCCCTGTTGAAAATTTCGACTCGGTAAGGCTCCAAGCCGATTAAACAAAAGCAAATTTGACGCAGTACCCAGTTCGCGGTACTTCGCCGTCGCCGGGCCAAGCGAACGAGATGAAATGTCTTTCGCCAATTTCGTCAAACCAGCTGGGTCAGCCCAATGACAGCGTTGTGTTCCACGGACCACTATTGCCTTAATGTTCTTGGCCCCCAGAACAGCACCGCTACCACCCCGACCGGCATGTCGTCCATCATGTGAAATCGTCGCGTACCGCACCCGGCGTTCACCGGCCGGTCCAATCACAGCGTGGCGAAAGCCGGGACCATACTGCTGGGAAAGGCTTTGCTGTGCCGCCACACAGTCGCTACCCCATAACTCTTTTGCCGGTTCAACGCGTACATCGTCTTCGTCGACAACTAACACAGCAGGTCGGGCCGCAGATCCTACCAGTACGATCGCATCGCAACCCGTTTGTTTCCCGGCAATCGCAAAGCCACTACTGGCAAGCGAATCGTTGATACGGTTGGTCAGTGGACTTTTGCTGACTACGGCAAACTTGGCCGATGTCGTCAACGGGCTTCCGACCAATGGGCTAAACACAAAAGCAATTGCCGCGGCCGCGGACAATGGGTCCACAGTAGCGCTGCCTTCGCGCAACAGCAAATAGGTTCCCAGACCACTCCCACCAAGGTAATTTCGCAAGACCGCCGGCGTTAACTCAACACGTTGCGAAACCCCTGTTGAGAGATCAATTCGCAAATAGCATCCATGATATCCAGGCGGTGGTTGATAGTTGTTGGGCACAGATCAGAAATACTCGGCACGGATACTCGACCACAATAGTCAATCGCCAGTAGCAGCGACACAACACAGCACTAAACAAGAACATAAATCGCTGTCATTCAACTCTGTCCCACGACGTCACGCACCCCAGTGTAATACGCACCTTACTATCCACCTGCATCTGCAGACATGACCAGTAATGTCTGACCGCACGACAAAGGTGTTGCTGGATCTGAAATAAAATCGCACCCGTCCACATTGGCAGCGCAAGAGGCATGCAGCCAACCATTTTCCAGACAACCATTACTCAGCGTCGGAAACCGCCGCACCAGCGCCTCGATTACATCCGCCGCTGCCACAGAAGAAGTTGCAAACGCTAACTGGACACGATCCACACCTGCTCTTTGTCGTGGAACACCGTAGAACTCCACATCGACTTTTGTCTGCGCTACCATTTCTTCATCGTAAGCCAAACTGTGCAATCGCGAAATGGTAGCCCCGCCACCTGCGTTGCTGAGAATCATAGCGCCCACACGGTGATGGCACACGATTCTTCGCAGTGCCACAGAAACGCACTGGTGGAATAACCCAACCGGCGAGCGGAGTTCGGTCAGCGAAAACCGGGCTCAACCGTGGCGGATCACGAGTCCACCAATAGCAGGACAACAAAATGGCAAGCGGCCCGGAAACTGTTACTCGGCAAGCAACAACGTTGCGCAACACGACTGCGCTGCTCACTGGCCCCACATCGGCAGCCGCTATGCCACCATCGTGCACCTGCTTTGTCCCGAGCGTTCCAGATCGGCGCCGCAAAGAAACCACATATTCGGTCAGGGCCAATTCGGATCACGTTTTTCATGAAAGGCCGCAAGACCTTCTGAAGCTGCTTCTGTAGTACGCGAAGTGGCACTAACTGCCGCACCCGCTGAGAGCATTGTTTCCAGTGTTTCCGCGATTGTTTCATTGAGCAACTTCTTAGTCAGTTGCAATGATGTCGGGGCCGACTCGGCACACATTTGCGCAATTTCGTGGGCGCGAGGCCAAACGACATCTTCATCGACCAGTTCGTGGTATAAATTCCATCTGCATGCCTGATTCGCTGAGATCATCTGTGCTGTTAACAGCAAACGCGCGGCAATCCCCCCCCCCACGCGAAAGTGCAAAAGGGGGGCCACCAGTCCCGCAACCAAACCACGCCGCGGCTCCGGCAAGCCAAACTCTGCCGCCTCTGTAGCAACTACCGCATCCGCCGCGAGCACGAGTCCAGCCCCTCCCGCAACGACCGGCCCATTCACTGCGGCGATAATCGGCTTGGGAAAAGACAACATGGTCTCAATGAGTCGCTTGTAACTGACCACATCCTGATACCATTGGGCTTGCCGTGCTGGGTTCGCTGCGGTGAGCCGCATTTCATTCAGGTCCATGCCCGCGCAAAAACAAGGCCCGGCCCCGGTCAAGATCACCGCGCGGACAGAACGTTCCTGATGGAGATCAGCAAACGCCTGCTGCAGTTCTTCCAGGACCCTGCGAGACAGAGGGTTACGCTTCTCAGGGCGGTTTAGTATTACGGTACCGCTGGGTGAATTCGTTGTTACCTTGACAGCAGTTCCCACGATTGACTTCCATCGTTACAAAATGGGGCAATATACGTTTTCTGTTTCTCGTCGGCATCGTCGACAACAGCTATCTCGTACGGCACGGCTTGCTTTCACTTGCTGCACTGTTTCGCTGGTTTGTGTCGTTATCTGGATTGTGCCGCAACCACCATTTCTCTGAACCGGCGAACCTGTGCAGCCAAGGCTGCCACTGGATTCTCGGGTTTGCTGGATGCTTCCAGCATAACCCAACCCGCGTAGTCTGATTCCACCAGCAACTCAATCAGTCGGGCGTAGGGATAGTTCCTGGTCTCCAGTTCACGCACATGCAGAGTCGCACCAAAGCGGCCCCGCACGAGCTGAAAGTTGTCGGCGATGCCCTTGCCTGTCAAATCTGCGGCGTTGGAATTCCAGCAGACGGCAACATTCTTATTCTGGGCTACATCCATGATGGCCTTGATCGTTGGTAATTCAGCACACTGCCCGTGCACTTCCAAACGCACTTGCTGACCGTACTGCCCAGCAAAAGCTCCAAGCTCGTTTAATGATCGACCGATCTGTTCAATCGTCTGCTGCCTGGGAACATTCGGATAAAAACGATCCGGCTTGACTTTCACTCCACTGCTACCCACATCATGACTGAGCACGATAAAAGCTTTCGTGGCGTCAATCGCCTTGCGCACCACAGCGGGATCGGGGTTGTCAAACCTTTCGTTACTGCCGAGGCCGACCAGCGCAACTTCGCTATCGGCAAATCGGCGGGCAACTTCTTTGCGTTGCTGTTTGTTTAAACCAGGTTCAACGCCATGCGCGTGTGTGCTACGAAGTTCAACGCCCAGGCAACCCGCCTGTTCACAATTAGAAATCAACTGTGGAAGTTTCCAGTTTTGTCCCCAGAGGTAGGTCACTAAACCGTACTGCATCTTATCGCCTGGTCGCGATTCTTCAGGTTTCGCCATCAACAGGGCCGGGCACCCCACCAGGGCACCAGACGCAGCGAACCCGACGGCCAGGTCGCGACGTGAGAATTGCATGGTTTCGTCCTCTGATTACAGGGTGTAACAGCGCGTTTTCACAGGCAACAGCCTGGTCATGCTACGGGTAGCAAGCGCCGGAGATATCCAACCACAATTGAGCTATTGTTTTGCCAATCCACAGGAGCTCACACGATACA
>CAZITS010000015.1:0-19244 GCA_964542185.1 uncultured Pirellulaceae bacterium | reverse complement strand
TGATTTTTTTTCTCCTACGAACCGCAATCCCTATTTCAAGAAGCAACCCGACGGCCGTACGCGCCACATCACCGAACTGGCGGGAGACCGGGCAATCGGCTTTCTACGGGCACAATCATCAGGCCAGCCTTTCTGTCTGTCCGTCAGCTTCCACGCAGCCCATGCCGAAGATAGTGATAAGGTCAATCACTTTCCCTGGCCACGCGCCGTCGAACATCTCTACCAACAGACTGAACTTCCGGAACCTCGGTTGTCCGACCCACAGATCTTTGCCCGTCAGCCTGAGTTCCTGCGCGAATCAATGAATCGGCAACGCTGGTTCTGGAGGTGGGACACGCGCCAGAAATACCAGCGCAACTTGCGCGGTTACTACCGGATGATCAGTGGCCTGGACCTGGTGATGGGCCGCGTCCTCGACACCCTGTCCGAACTCGGCATGTCAGACAACACCGTAATCATCTTCTCGGGCGACAATGGTTACTACGCCGGGGAACGCGGTTTTGCGGGCAAGTGGTCACACTATGAAGAATCTCTTCGTGTACCGCTGGTCATCTTTGATCCACGGCTTGAAAAAGCGCAGCGCGGCAAGGTTTGCCAGGCTCTGGCACTCAATGTGGATATCGCGCCCACCATCACCGCCCTGGCAGGCCTGACTCCGTCGGAGCACCAGGGCCATAACCTGCTGCCACTGCTCAGTGCGCCTGCTCCAAACTCCTGGCGGCAGGATTTCTTTTGTGAGCATCTCTTTGATCACATGGCGATCCCCAAGTGGGAAGGAGTACATGAGCAACGCTGGGTCTATGCGCGGTATTTCCAGCAGCAGCCCGCTTTCGAATTCCTGCACGACCTCCAGGCTGATCCCGACCAGGTACACAATCTGGCCACGGACGCGACTTACGCGGCACAACTGACACGTCTGCAGAAACGTTGCGACGAATTGCGCAATCGTTATGGGGGCATCTATACGCCACAAAACTTCCCCACGGTGAACCGGCGGTAAGGTAGGCGCGGCATTGGTTGCAACCACGACATGCTGGACCGCAGTGACGAATCGATGCGATCCAGACGCGCGTTGCAGGCTACGCGCTGGCGACAACGGAGGGTTGTCGTTGCCCCATGGTCTGAGAAGATTGCAGCAGGCGAGCCCGGCGGACCTGAAAATAGAAATAGGACCCTAGTGAAGAAAAAATCACAAAGGGCATCGACATCATGAAAAGAATGCTCCAAAAGTAGCCGCGCATCAAATTGGCCTGGGCGGGATCCGTGTGCAGCGCATCTTTGCAGGTAGGGCACGCATCAGCCATCCCACAACAGAGCAGCACGACCACCAGGCATCCCATCAAACGCGTCCAATAACGCGATTGACGCCCGGTAGCGATTCGATTGGAAAAACGGACACCCACAACAAGCGTTCTCTCTTCTGTCGTACCAGCCAATTCAGCCGGTCCCAAATTTGAAAATCGTCCCGTCCAGAAATCCACCATTCGAACAGGCAATCCCTCGATTATAGCGGAACCGCCGCAGCGGCAAAGAGATGGTACAGCATCAGATACACCACAACTCCTGTCACCGAGACATACAACCAGATCGGAAACGTCCAGCGGGCCCATCGACGATGCACTTTGCGCTGGTTGCGAAGGCCATGATAAATAGTAATTCCCGCCAGAAACGGGACGGTCACCGCCAACAGCACGTGCGATATCAGGATTCCTAAATAGACCTGGCGGATCAGCCACACCGGGCTGGTAAATGGTTTCCCGCGCTGTCCGGTCACTGCAAATAACAATTGGTGGTAAACCAGATAACAGACCAGAAAGAGAACCGAGACCCCAAAGCAACTCAACATCGTTCGTATATGCGCGCGTTCCCGGCCCCGCTTGATCAGCCAATAGCCACGCAGCAGCAGCAACGCGGCTGTGGCGTTAAGGGTGGCGTTCACATGCGGCAATACTTCAACCGCGGTTTCCACGAAAACACCTGTTTCAGTACGCGTCCTGAAGCAGACAGGACTTTCCTGTCCATTACCGTCGTCTCACTTGCCGGCAGGCACTGCCGCGGCCGGTTCAGGGGGGCCTTCCTCCGCTCCCGGTCGGCCCCCGTTAGCGTCCGTGGCGGCAGGCTTTTTCGCTGGGTCTTCTTCTTCGTCAAGCAACTCGCCCACCAGTTGCTCCAAGGCATCAACCGCGCCTGAATCATGCCAGATAAACCGCCCGCGATTGTTACCCCATTTATCGGTCACCGTGAACTGATCTGAATGGCCTGGTCCCAGCTTTTCGTCGTTCTCAGCGGCGATCTCAAATCGTTCTGCAGCAACGCGGCGAATGTATTGCATGTCGCCGGAGAGAAACAACCACTGCTGGGGATCGGCATCAAACTGGCGTGCATAGGATCTCAATTGGTCTGGCGTATCAGTCTCCGGATCACAAGTAATACTCAAAAACCGGACTCGCTGCTGGCGAAAACGATTCTGAAGTTCCTGGACAATCGAATTCTGTTGACGGCAGGATTTATTGCAGCTGGAAAAGAATACACTCGTCACCCACACCTGTCCGGGCATTTCTTTCCCTGAATCAAAAGTCCGACCGCTGCGTTCGGTAAGCTCGAAATCGCGAATCCACGCCTGCTGCTCGCCGGCACTGCGTGGTTCACTGGTGGACTGCAGCACTTCCGCTGTCGCCAACGTACGAGGCTGTTGCCGCTTCCAAATCTGCCAAATCATCATCACACCACTGAACAGCAGTGCGAATGCCAGCCAAAAAGAAGCAGTCCTGCTCATGACCAGTCCCGTCTAGCACTTTTTCCAGTTCAACTCATAAAACATCATGCCGCCCGCACTCCCCAGCAGCAACAGTCGCGTCCCGGCGCTGGTCAGCAAATGCAAACCGACAGGGATGATTACTGAAACGCCTCGCTGGCCCCAGTTTGAATTGCCGCCGCACCATACTGAACATTCACTCAGCCGCTGCCAGGCTGGCACAAACCATCTCTTTGTCGTTCCGCGCGAACACATGTCGATTAGCAAATGCCGGGTGGGACCAGCAGACACCTTTCCTCTGCCGCAATTGCTCGAGTGTGGGATCGAGTAGACGCGTCCTGCTGATCTCACGAAAACCACTGGGCGCGAGCTCACCGATAATGAGTTCACCACGCTCGTTAAACATCCAGGTTTGCTTGCCATGGCGGACAAAGTGGATCGTACTCCAGCGTGCTTTCGGAGTGGCCGTGAGATCCTCCCACAGGCGTTCTCCTGTTTTCGCATTCAAGCAACGCAATTCTCCATAACTACATACACCGTAAATGTGCTGCCCGAGAAACACAGGTGTGCTGATGATCGAGTGCAATGCCTCCGTGTTGCGTTCATCGCGTCCTTTTTTCTGCCAGACGCGCGTCGCGCTCGGTCGGTCTTGTTGCAAACGCAGCATCAGCGATCCGTCGTAAAACGAGGTCACGAACACATCGTTCTGTGAAACTACCGGTGTGGCAATTCCGATAGGCATATTTTTGGGCGCAAAGGGGAACCTCCAATAGACCTTGCCATCTACCGGATTGAGACCGGCAACGCTGTCGCCCGTCCAAAACAAGGCCACGTCAACCCCCGCTTGTTTGACCATAATGGGTGCCGAATACGACGCGCGATCATCAGGCAATGCGGTCCACAAGGTCTCTCCACTCGACTTCTGCAGGGCCACGACACAGGCTTTTTCTCCGCCAACGTGCAGCAGGATCCGATCTTCGTAGATTAACGGAGAGGCAGCGATACCCCAGATCGGCATATCAATCGAAAATTCTGCGTTCAGGTCCTTCTTCCAGATCACCGTCCCCCGCGCTGCGTCCAGGCAATGGAAATGCCCCATGGCACCCAGGGCGTAGGCCCGACCGTCCTCAATCGAAACACTTGCGCGCGGCCCTGCCTGATAGCCAATACCCTTGTAGGGGCAATCGTAAGTCACTTTCCAGAGTTCTTTGCCGGTTTCCATATCAAAGCAGAGCACACGTTCCCGTTGCGGGTCCAACAGACGGTCGGTCACATAGACGCGACCCTTGGCAACAGTGGGACCACTGTAACCCGATCCAACCGGTACGCGCCAGCGCAAAGGTAGTTGGTCACTCGAAAATCGGCTGACGATCCCGGTCTCTCGCCACTCACCATCTCGCTGTGGACCACGCCATTGTGGCCAGTCATCGGCCAGGCTTACGACCGTTGTGGCGATCCAGATGAGACTGATCATTCCAGACAACTGACGGCTCATGAGCAACTCCTGAAGCGGCTAAACATCTGCGAACGGAACCACATTGAAATTATACCAGCTGCGTCCCATCCTGATCAGTCCTCTTGCTGGCAGAACAACCCAGCGCAATGTCCCCCAGTGCGTACTGGAAATCCTTGGCAGCCATGGCAACACACCACCCAACCAGCATCCTCGTCCGGAGTTGCTGAAACCACAGGATGCGTATAATCAAGCTGTTTCGGCATGGCGCCGACAACCCGCCTTGTCGTACTCGTATTGCCGGCGACTGATTCACGGAAATTCCATGCTCGCATCAGAAGTACGCGCGCTGCTGACCTCCATGGAAGACCCGCAAGCGGATCTGGCATCTCTCAACTGCTGCGCCAGTCAGTTGTTGAGCACCGCACTCGAGTCCGACCTCACCGAACGCCAGGCAGCCCTGGAGCAACTGGCTCGTGTTTTCGCGATCAGCAGTGGTAATCGGGCCACTTGCCTGTCCGTAATTTGTGGCGCCCTGATCGAACACGGCTGCCCGCCAGAGCCGCTGGCAAGTCCCCTGTTCCTCCGGATTGGGGAGCTGCTACCGCAAGTCATCGAACTCTACGATCTCTGCGCAGCGCACAGCCAAGAATCCGCGCACAGCCAAGAATCCGCGCACAGCCAAGAATCAACGAGCGAAGTCGATCGCGACGACTCGGAATCCCAGTTTCTGATGGTTCTGGAACAGCATCGCGATCCATTTCCCGCACTCTATAGAGCCTGGCACGACCTGGACCGATTTGCCCCAGCGGTCATCGCGGTACTGTCCACCAGTCCGCAATGGCGCAGTATGGCTCAGTGTTTCCAGGAACCACTCAAGCACATCATGGATCGTCACCAGGCAGCGCGCTGGCTGGTTCGCCTGCTGGCCGTCGTTGAAGGCGCACTGCTACTGATTGAACCGGCGACCTTCTCAGGATGGCAGGCGCGCATGAGCGGAATTGCCGACAACTACCAGCTGCAAACGCTTTTACTGGCCGCACTCACCGACCATGCTACATCGATACCGGTACCGCCCAGCCCGAGCGCGATCGATGTTGCGCGGGGAATTGGACCGCAACAAAGTTGCGACGAAGTGTCCGGTCGCTGGGACTTCTACAGTTGGCAGGCTGTCCAAGCGGACCTGCAACTGCCAGAAATCGAACACCCCCTGGCCCGCAAGTACAAAATTCTCGACACGGGCCTGCCTGCAGAGATCCCCCTGTTTGCCGGGCAACGCGTCTTGCTGTTGGGACCCCGAACACAACACCCCCACTGGGTTTCCCAACGACCCTTCGGACACCTGAAAGCCGACTTGCATTACGAACACGCTTTGAGTCCCGACTCCTGCCGCGACTGGCTGCAGCGGATGTACCAGCAACGCCGGCAGCCGTAACTACCGACCCCGCATCAAGAATTCCCGCCCAATACCGCGCCATTGAGATAGCGGGATTGAGTTGGTATTCCGGTTGTGATCTGATGGACGAACAGACTGATGGACGAACAACCGCTCCGCCCCGGATCAGGTAACCCGTCGTGAAGACACATAAAAACCCCCTTTACCCGTTGCTGGGCCTGGTAGGATTTCTGTTTTCGGTCACTGCGTTTGCGTATTTTGTGATGAGCTGGCGGGCCATTCATTCCCGCGAAGATGCTCGTCCCCAACATGCGCTGATGGACTTCATCGATCAATACGGGATCTTATTACTTTCGCTCGAACTAGGTCTGCTCGCCTTGTTAACTTTCGGCATCATGGCCACTGACCGCGAACCACCGGAAGGGTCAGACACACCATCGGGGAAACCCGCTACCAATTCTCTCTCTTCACGAAAAGAGGCCTGATCTCATGCCCGTCAATCACTATGAAACCGTTACACAAGAAGCCGTCGATATGGATGGTGCAGAAGGATGCCAGGTACGCTGGTTGATCGGTCAGGACGATGGCGCTCCACATTTCGCCATGCGGCAATATGAAGTTGCCAGTGGAGGCTTCACGCCACGCCATCAGCATCCCTATGAACACGAGGTATTCATCCTGGAAGGGCAGGGCGTATTATTTGAGGGCGACGTTGAACAGCCGCTGCGTGCTGGAGACGTGGCATTCGTGGCACCCGATCAGCTACACCAGTTTCGGAACACTGGAGAAACTCCGCTGAAGTTCCTCTGCCTGATTCCTCACGTGACCACCGATGCAGGCAATGCAGTCAGCCGCGACTGCACCGTGGAGTAACGCCGTCATGGTTCAATCGGTCGCACAACAGGTCGAAACACTTCGACAGCAGATTCGTGAACACGACCGTAAATATTACGTGCTCGCGGCTCCGGAAATCAGTGATCTCGAATACGACCAGCTGATGCAGCAACTGCAACAGCTGGAACACGAGCACCCCGACCTGATCTCTCCCGACAGTCCATCGCAGCGCATCGGCGATGAACCTGTAGCCAATCTGCAACAATTTGCCCACCGTCAACCGATGCTCTCCATTGACAACACCTACAGCATCGCTGAGCTGGAATCCTATGTCGACCGGACACTACGGCAACTAGAGGGCGAACAGGTCGAGTGGGTGGTCGAGTTAAAGATCGATGGTGTCGCCGCATCGCTCATTTACGAAGAGGGCCAACTGGTGCGTGCGCTGACACGGGGCAACGGGCAGTTGGGGGACGACATCACGCACAACATCAGAACGATCAGCGATGTGCCACTTGTTCTCAGTGGCAACCCACCGCAACGCCTGGAAGTGCGGGGGGAGGTCTACATGACCAACGCGGATCTGGTAACACTCAACCAGCGGCAGCAAGAACGTAACGAACCGGTCTATGCAAATACGCGCAATGTGACCGCTGGAGCCATCCGACGCCTGGACCCGCGTGAATGCGCCCAACGCCGCCTGCGAATGCTGTTTCACGGCGTCGGAGACTGTGTCGGGTTGCGTGCCACAACCCACCTCGAGTTCTTGCAGGAAATTGGGGAACACGGGCTGACTCCAACGCCGAGAGCCGCGCGTTTTGACACCTTTAATGCTGCAGCCAGCTACTGTGACAGCTTGATCTCGAGCCTGCACGAACTCGATTTTGAAGTCGATGGTCTGGTACTCAAAGTCAATCGCTTTGACCAGCGAGAACGCCTGGGTAGTACCGCCAAGAGCCCGCGCTGGTTGATCGCCTACAAATTTGAGAAATACGAGGCGACTACCCGGTTGACTGGTATCCACGTCCAGATCGGCAAGACGGGCACGGTGACACCTGTCGCAGAACTCGAGCCGGTGGAAATTGCCTCAACCATGGTGAGTCGTGCAAGTCTTCACAACGCGGTCGAAATTGCCCGCAAGGATGTACAAATCGGCGACAAAGTGGTTGTCGAAAAGGCCGGCAAGATCATCCCGCACATCGTCCGTGTGGAAAAGCACGAAAGACCGTTCGGGCTCCCCAAGTTCGATTTCCCCAGTCGTTGTCCAGTCTGTCACACCCGGCTGGTGCAGGACGAGGGTGGGGTCTACATTCGTTGCCCGCACCATGCTTGTCCAGCGCAGTGGAAAGAACGCATCCGTTTTTTCGCCAGCCGAAATGCCATGGACATCGAAGGCCTCGGTGACAAACTTGTTGATCAGCTTGTCACCGCCGGCCTGGTGCGCAGCTATGGCGACTTGTATCGGCTGCAGAAAAGTCAACTGCTGCAGCTGGAGAGGATGGGGGATAAATCTGCTGAGAAACTTCTTCAGGCGATCGCCAAAAGCAAGACACGCAGTCTGGCTGAACTACTCAATGCGCTTTCAATTCGACACGTCGGAACCCGGGTTGCGCAGGTTCTCTCCGAACAATGGACCTCCCTCGTTGCTTTGCAGCGAGCAAGCATCGAAGAACTCAGTGAAGTGCATGAAATTGGTCCGATCATTGCGAAAAGTGTGCACGAGTTCATACACAGTGAATACGGTCAACAAACACTCACCGATCTTCAAGCCGCAGGACTCGCACCTGCCCAGGACGAACCATCGCATGATCCCGAGGGCGGCAAACTACCAGGATCAGCCGGCGGCAAACTGGCAGGAAAGGTACTTGTCGTATCGGGCACGTTGACGCGTACACGACGAGAAATCCACCGCTTGATCGAACTCCACGGAGGTCGTCCCGTCAGTAGTGTCTCTCGGCAAACCGACTACCTGGTTGCCGGGGAGAACGCCGGCAGCAAACTCACCAAAGCACAACAATGGGATATCCCCATCCTGAACGAAATCGAGTTTGAAGCGATTATCGCTGCAGACCAGGATGACACCGATCACCCCTGACCAGATCATGGTCAGTCGAAAATGCCAGAGAACGCTGAAACCAACGATTATGGCACCCGTTCTGTGGCCCATTGCCCCCACCAAACAACAGGCCGACAGAAATCACCTTGCTTGTTTTTCCTTTGATCTGCTACAAACTGAGTGCCGGCATTTATTCCATTCCACGATCAGGGAGGGGCGAATTGATGCATGATCCACCGACCTGTTTGCCGGGAGTCGCAGTACCCTGAAGGGATGCGGGACCCTGCAGACTCCCGACACAACGACCACAGATCCGTCGTGGCCAAACGACCACGGCGGATCTTGTTTTACCGCGTCAGCGATCGTACCGCGAATCGCAATGCCAGACACAGATCGCGCAGCGCCTGGGCATCATACGAGCCCTGCAAAACTTGACATGCCGCCGCGCCCAGGCATAGGATTGACGGGTAGCCGGCTAGTCCGCTCGGACACCATTTCCTGCCAGCTCGCGTGGGGCGGTTCGGGAATCAGGGCAGCGCAGCAGCCAGTCGTGTTCGCGCGATTCCAATGTCATTCCCCCACAACCTCAGGTGCCATGAGCGTGGATCTTCTACGGCCCATCATGATCAGCACACGACTCGTCTTGTGGACTGTGTTTCTCAGCAGTTGCCTGATTTGGCACACGGAACGTAGTGCTGCAGACCAGATTGTGTTGCGCGACCTCACCATTCTGACCGATCGGCGTGTGGAGAAATTTAACGAAGACGATATACGGCTGGACAACGGTCAACGCCTCGGCTGGGACCAAATCGAGAAGGCACAGATTTCCGCTGATCAGGCCAGGTTCAATCAACTACTCAGCGAACTTGGCACTCCCCTCTATCGTATTCGCCAACGCTTGAAGGTTGGTGATTACTCGGCACTGTTACGTCATGCAGAGACACTATATTCACGCTACTCTACACGGCGCAGCAAAACCGCGTATATGGTCGTGCAGGCAGTCATGTGGGGACGCCTGGCGGCAGGACAACGGGCGCTCGCGGTTGAACCCTACTTGCGGTGTTATCATCTGCTTCGCGGAGTAGGAGATCAGCCGATCCCTTTGCCTGGCAAGAGACGCCTGCAATTCGATGTTGAGACCGGAATCTGCAAGGAATTCTTGCCCCTCTGGTTCGATCGCACCGCGGCGGCCAGTGCCCTGAAACAAGTCACCACATTGATCGAGATGACAGCCAGTCCCTGTCCCGCTGCACGCCTGTACCAGACGGCACTGGTGTTCGCGAGCGCAGCCCCGGCAGCCGAACTGGCGGCCGTCAGCACCTCCAGCAAATTGGCGCTGGCCAGGCAATTAGCCTCCATTTTGCAGGTGCAACGCGAGGTTCTCAGGGGCCAACCGGGAACCGCGATGCTCAATCTGGAAAGTGCCTTATCGCGCGTCGACCCCAGCTTGCGTCCACTGGCCTTCTACTGGCTGGGACGGTCCCATCTGCTGAAAAAAGACCCCCTTCAGCAGCGTCAGGGTTTACTGCTGCTCCTTAAGATCCCGGCCTTGCACCACCGGACATTTCCCAACATCGCCGCGGCCGGACTGGCTCATGCCGCGCAGACACTGCACGATGCGGGAGACCAGCGAGCGAGCGCTGCCTTGCAGCGAGAATTGTCAACGCGTTATTCCGGCAGCTGGCATGCCCTCCAGCAAGCCCAACAAACCGATGTCAAGAAACCAACCGAGAAATCCCCATGACCATTGAGTCTCTTTCCTGTTTCACTAATCGCGTTGAAACCCGCCTGCTGGTGCGCGGGATTCTACTCGGGCTGACTGTCCTGGCACTGACCACTGCCAGTCCGGTCTCATCCAGTTACGGTCAAGACAGTAGTGCCGGGGAGAGCTTGTCAGAAGTGGCTCCTCAAGCCCCCGCTCCAGAGCCCTCAGATAGTGGCAAGCACCGCAGTCTATTCGACACACTGGCCGATGGCGGCCTGGTCGGAGCACTGATCGGATTACTCTCCATGATCGCGGTTGGGTTTGTCGTCGAACACTTCATCCACATTCGCCACACGACCATGATGCCAGAAACGCTCGTGCTTGATCTGGAAGAACTGATTCATGACGGGCAACTCGAAGAAGCGACGGAACTCTGCAAGGACCCCAGCAACGACTCCCTGATCGCACACGTTGTCCTGGCGGGCCTGGAACGCTTTCAAGGAAGTCAATTTGGCTTTGCCGAATACAAAGCTGCCGTAGAAGAGGCCGGAGAGGATCAAACCGGTCGCCTCTACCGCAAAACCGAGGTCCTGAATTTGATCGGATCAATCGCACCGATGCTGGGATTGACAGGAACGGTGCTCGGTATGATCGACGCATTCAACCAAATCGCCGCATCGGGTGGCATGGCCAAACCCGACCAGCTGGCTGCCGGAATTGGCCAGGCTCTGGTCACCACGCTAATGGGTTTGGTCGTGGCGATTCCGACCATGATCGCCTTTAGTTTTTTTCGCAATCGAATTGACTCGATCGTGGCAGAAGCGGGAAAACGCGTCGAACAAATCCTGACTCCTCTGGGTCAACGCCGGTCCTGACGGACGCGTCACACGCTTCACCTCCCTCACGGCGATGGAACCATGCGACTCAGTAAACGTTCAGGCAGCCGCCTTTTGCGAATGAACATGACACCAATGATCGACATCGTGTTCTTGTTGCTGATATTTTTTATGACCGTGACCCAGGCTTCACGGATCAAAGAAGAACAGCTGGAACTGCCGCAACAAGAAGGATCGCGTGACAAAGAAACCTCTTCCCTGACAATCAACATACGCCAGGATGGACAGCTGGTAATGCTGGGCCGCGTCTTGCAACTAGACCGATTACTGACCCTGGTCAACGAAGAACTGGCACGTGTGGACAACGATCCTCGACGAATCAATATCGAATTGCGTGTTGACCAGCGAGGCGAAAGCCGAGCCGCCAACCAGGTCGCCAAGTCACTCGAACAACTCAACATCAAACGCGTCTCTTTTGCGGTCCAAGTGCCCCGTTGATCGCACTGGCCCGGGCACTCTTGGCTCAACGGTTCGTTTTGCAGGTACCCCGATGAAACTCAGCAATCGCAAGAATCGCCCTGACGCGGCGGTCGAACTGTCGATGACGAGCATGATCGATGTCGTATTCCTGCTGCTGATTTTCTTCATGACCACAGCAAGTTTCATCAAAACCGAACGCAACCTGGATTCTGGAATCAAGGTAGAAAAAAAATCCAGCAGTGCTGCCTCAGACCTGGAGCCAGCGATTGTCGAGGTCCTCCGCAGTGGCGAACGCTTTGTCTTTCGCTTGGGCAGCCGCGAATTCGGCGCCACCGAAGAACTGGTCGATGTCTTGCGGCAGTTTGAAAACAAACACGACGGCGCGTTTGTACGCGTGAGTGATGAGGCGCCGTTCCGGATGGCCGCCGCGGCAGTCCAAGCCTGCAAACGCGCCGGTTTTGCCATCGTCTCGTACGTACCCTTCGGAAACAATGAATAGCCCACTCCCCACAATCCGCCGCGGAATTTGCGCGATCGTACTGATCACAATGAACGTCTGCCTTGCTGGCGGTGCAGACGATGCCCTGCAAACGCGCCAACAAGTCGACCGCTTCCTGGCACGATTAGGATTGGTTGATCTGCAAATTCTGCACCTGGAACAGTCCTTGAATACCGCCCAAAAGGGCAACGAAGCAACCGGGCTCGCACGACGGATTGCCGACCTCTACGCCAGTCAACTGATGCGTTATTCTGCTGACGCTGCACGCTATCAGGAACAGGTCGCACGCATCACGATATTGCTGAAACGATTTCCTGAAGCCAAAACCTCTTCGCTTCAGGTCATGCTCCTGCAAGCCGACTACAACCGGGCTGAATCACTGGCGAGTCGTTGGATCGGAAATTCGACAGATCAAGATTCACGCACCGAAGCGCTGGGAATTCTGGCACGGATCAGCCCTCCATTAGATCAGCTCCAAACGCAACTCAACCAGCAAGCGGATCAACTCAAGGAACAGCTGGATGCCTATGACGCGAATCTGCAACGAGCCCGGCGACGGAGCGGATTGAACAGCTCAGGCAATCCGGACACAAGCCGTGAAGCACCTGCGACTGAAGACGCTTTTCAGCTACTGCAAAGTGACTGGCGTCGTCTGCAAGGAATTGCGAATCGCGCAACCTATGTCACCGCCTGGTCCCTGTACTACCAGGGATTTCTCCAGTCCGTCGATCAAAACAGCCCGCTCTATGCCAAGTCCAGACGCTTGTTCGAACTCTTGCTGGGAATTGAACCGGGTGAATCACTCAAAGACATCGATTCGGACTGGCTGAATCTGGAAACCGAATACCTGGCCCGCTCCGTCATTGGCCTGGGTCTGGCAGAAGCCATCACCGGCCAGATTGCCAACAGCCGCATCTGTTTTCAGTGGCTCGATCAAGCCACCGTTTCCCCCGCGATCCGGGACGAAGGATCGCACTGGTACGTACGGAGCCTCTGCCACGCTGCAGCCTGGCAGGAAGTGCTGGCTTACGCGGAACGACGGATCAGCCGATTTTCTGGCAGTGCAACCAATGGCAGTGCAACCAATGGCCAGCTGGGGCTCTGTCTGGCGCTGGTACAGGCGGCTTACGGAGCTGCCAAGGACACTCCCCAGCAGGCCGCACTTAGTGATCTCGGATTGAAGGGACTGGCCCGACTCCAACAAAGAACGCTGATCCTGGGACTGATTGCTCGCTACCAGATTCAAATCGGCTCAGCTTCTGGAATGGTTTTGCAATGGATCAAGGGCCAACAACTCTTGACTGCGGCAGAGCAAACTCGGCAACCAGAGGACTACCAGAAGGCAGCAGATATTCTGGCCATCGCCCTGGCGAGTAAAGATGCGAGTTCACAAGCCTCGCTCCGTAGTCGTTGCCGCTATGACCTGGCGATGTGCCAGTTTCGCCTGGGGAACCTGGCCGAGGCTGGGCCTGGCTTTGAAGAATCCGTCAATGGTCTGAAAGCAGCTGGTGAGACGATTGCTGTCGACGCGTTGTGGAATGCCTTCGTGTGCTACAAACGCCTCGGCAAGGACGACGCCCGTTA
Organism: uncultured Pirellulaceae bacterium; assembly: GCA_964542185.1. Lineage (GTDB taxonomy): Bacteria > Planctomycetota > Planctomycetia > Pirellulales > Pirellulaceae > UBA9264. The sequence continues at coordinate 5,646 of CAZITS010000015.1, read as the reverse complement.
CCTGCCACGAGCAATTAACATACTCGCCAGTATCAAACGAGATTACCCCCAACACGAATACGCGCGTCAGGCGGAGCGCTGGACGGCTCGTTTGATGCGAGACTCTTCTCCACAAAAAGTTATTCGCCAACTGCAGAACGTCGATCCCGAAGACGATGGCTACCTGGAGGCGCAATACGACTTGTGCACACTACTCCATCAACAATGGTCGAACCAACGCGCTAACGCCACGCAGGCCACCAAATTCGCGAACGGAGTTCGCCAGGCTGCGGATCTTTTTGACAAGCTGGCTGACACAAACCGCGACGCCCGCCGCCGTGTCAAAGTTCTGGTACTGGCCGCCGAAGTGTCACTACTCGCAAAAGATCCACTCGTGGAACTGGCCGCCGGATTTTTGGACCGGGCAAAACCTCTTGCAGAACCACTTCCCACCACCGATTCGACTCTGGCCGACTATCATTACCAGTGGTTGCGCGTGTCCCAGTCTCGCGTCCGCGACGACGCGATACGCGAACACGCAAATTGGCTCGTGAAACACACGACACAGCCTACGTATCGCCTGGTAGCGTTGGTCTCTTCGGCACAAGCCGTCGATCGTCAACTGGCGAACGCCGCAGGGGCCCAACGGCAAGCCCTGTTAATGGCAGGCTATCAGATCTACCACGAACTGAGCCAGCGATTAGGCGCGGGCCGAGAAGCTATCCTCGGTCGCAAGAACGCCCGTGTCGCAGCGTCGCGTCTGGCCTCTTACGCCGCCGCGCTGAAGAAGTATGCGGAAGCCGTCACGCTACTCGACCGCCTGGTCAGTGCCTTTCCCAAGGATCGCAACTACCTCAAACGGGCCGGTCGTGTACAACTCAGTGCCGGAAACCCGGAGCAATCTCTGGCGCACTGGAGAACGCTCTTGGCAGGATCCGCGAAATCATCAGATACCTGGTTTGAAGCCAAGTACCACCAAATACTCTGTCTGCAGAAAATTGACAAAAACCGAGCACAACAAGTGCTCCGTCAATTCAAATTGTTGCACCCGAAAGACGGGCCGCCGGTCTGGCGCGAGAGATTTCGACAACTGACCCCGTAGACAGGCAACTCCTGTTAGAGCGAACCGGTTACTCAATAGCCCAAGTGAACGGTGATGGATACTCCCGACAAACGCGAACAATCCCAGCGTGCCGACGAGCATCACTTGGCGCAAGCGTTCCTGGCGCAAGCAGCCCCGCTGCTGGCCAAACAGCCCGAAATGACTCCGGAGCTGGAAACCCAGCTTGCCCGCATCGCGCAGCAAGTGGGAATCCCCGACGCGCAGCAGCAAATCGTGGTGCAACTACTGCTCCACCAACAATCGTCCAGGCGGTCCAATGCCGCGTCTTCCGAGACGGCACCTGTCGCCGAACGTACTCCTGTAACCGCTGCCCAGACCAAGAGCCAACCCGCTGATCCCCAGCCGCCCCCCCTTCCTGTCCCCCCTGCGCCGGCACCTCCGCGGGTGAGTCCACCTGCGCCCGCCCAGACAGCAACTTCTTCCGGACAAACGGCCGGCGCAGAACCACTCTCGCCGGCAGCACCAACTGGGCATGCCACTGCCCACATCGACGTCTTTCTGGAACAGGCCCGACAACGCGTCACGCAAGACGGCGCGGGCCCCCTCACGCGGGGCGACCTGGAGAAACTGGCCTCGGAAACAGGACTGGCCGCATCTGCTGTTCACGATCTGTTGGAATCCCTGACCGGCGTACCGCTAGAATCGACCAGCACGCCACTGGAATCGGCAGGCCCGCCAGCTACCGACAACCCGCCCCCGTCTCTGGAAAGTACTCCGCCAAGAATTCCCGCTGAACAATTTCTCGACCGCGCACGCGAATTCTGCGAAAGCACCGGTACGTTGTCACGTGGCGTGGTGCGGAAGCTCTCTCGTCTCGGTCTCAAGGAGTACCGGCTCTCCTCGGTGTACATTGATCATTTGCTCCAACAAGTCATAAACGAAAAAAGGCTGCAGAAAACCGACCAGGAATCGTCACCCCAGGCGACCAACTTGCCCGACGATCCCAGAATACGAGCCTTCCTGGAATCCGCAGCGCCCATTCTCGCGGAATACCGCGGCATCAATACCCAAAGCCGCCTGCTACTGTCGGCCGTCGCGAGTGACCACAAGCTGGAGGAAGATGAGGTCGAACTGGCAATCGGCCACCTGCAATCCCAGCCAGAGGAGCGCGCCGATGTCGTCACGGAATCCCAGATGCGGGAGCGGGTAGAGTCGTTTGAAAAACATCTGCGTGAAGTCTTGCGACAGCAGCCACACGGCATTATTACTCCCCGCATCCTCCGCAAACTTCAGGACGCAGGGGTCCAAGGAGAGGGACTCTCCATTGCCCTGGCCAAAAAAACAATTCAATCCGTAGCACAAGATGCCGGTGTGCGCACGATCACACAGGAACGAGCGGTCGAGTTCATTGACCGGCTGCTCGATGATCTTCTGGAACATCGCTCCCGCATTAATGGAACCATGCGGCAGCAACTCCACCAGGAAGGGCAACAATGGGGTTTGTCCGGTGACCAGATTAATGCCGTCATCAGTGAGCGTCTGGCAGCGAACCAGGTCATCCGCCTGCGCAGTGCCCGACGGACCATGACTTTCTTCGGCTTTACCTTCGTGCTGCTACTGGGTATCTGCGGTGTGCTCCTTTATCAGATCCTGCAGCTTGAACCTCGTGCGACTCGCCCCGTTCGTGACAAGGAAGCCACCGACCTCGCAGACACCTCGGAAGCACCGGTCGCTGCCGCGGCGAAAACCGATCGCACGGCAGCTGAAGACGACTGGCGCGACGGACCGCTGAATGTCGCGATTTCCCAGGCGCGTGGAGTCGACAGTTCCTGGAGTGAGCCACTCGAGCAACTGAGCGCCGGAAGCGAAACAACACGTTCCGCGGCCTACCAGCGACTCATCAGCCTGGCCATCGAAAATGTCGACGCACCAACCCGAACCCAGCTGCTGGGAAATGTGCTCGCCGGATGCTACGCCGGAGATCCCTCCGACACCAGTGCCCAGCAACTGCTCGATACATTGCTGGAAACAATTCTCGATCCTGAAACACCAATCGACCCAGCAGACCAGGCACCCTTCGATCTCACCATCTGGACGATCGAGACTGTGGCCACAGCACTTTCACGCCCCAGTCTCTCTGACCAGCGGTCAACAGTACTGGCCGAAGCGACTGGCGAACGGATTGGCTGGTTAATCGACGCCAGCCTTTCCCCGCAGGAACTGCACCGCCAATGTCGGGCCGCCGTTTCGCGACATTTCTTTCATGTTCTGACGGCGGCGGCCGCGTTTCATCCAGTGAAAATCCACGAGCTGCGTGAATACGCCTATCAGGACGCACGCAACTGGCTGGACGCAGCTGAGATCGACCGGCTGGACGTAGCCTTCCTGGTCGAAGCTTTGCGCCGTGTGGGTGATGAATGGGACGTCTACCGCAGTGCCGTCGAGCGTTGTGTCCGTTCTCCCGATCCTGCAGTCGTGCTCAAATTGCTTGAGATGTACCAGGAAATTCCTAATCGATCGCTGGTTTCCTACCTCACCGATCTCCTGCTGGCACGTGCTGGAAAGCCGGCCGCCGGTACCAAACTGACACCCGCCGATGTGTCAGAACGCGTCCGTGTAAGCTTGGGAACGGATGCAGCGGCCACTCCGGAAGGTCGCTGGCGAGTCCTCTGGTCAGCTGCTGCGAGTGCTGTTGATCGACTCTCCCCGTCGTCGCGGGATGCGGACTGGGCGCTGCTCGATGATGTTCTGCAGCTGGCCCATCTCAACACGATGGCATGTGCGTTGGACCAGAAAGAAGAGGGTACCGCCACCTTCGATCAGCTCCACCGGGCAGGTGCTCCACCAGCCACACGCAATCTGGACAATCCCAGTCCCCGCGGCAGATCCCCCTACGTGGGATTGTCGGGGACAACACGCAGCGCCATCGAAATCACCCGGCAGGACCGCTACATTGCTCGTGCGCTGGAGGTACTCTCCGCGCCACGGCTCGCACAACGCCAGAGCGCCTTGTCACAACTGGTCGATTTGACCAGGAATGCCGATCTGACCGGCGGACAAGCGACCCGGCTCGCACGGTACCTCACGGGAAAAGGTAAAGGTCAGGTCGAGTTTGACTACATGCTGGCCGCGCTGCCCTCTTTTCGGCACCTGCCCTATCTGAAACTGGCTTTGGCGGACCACATCGCAGCCCAACAGGAAGTCCTCCCGAAATTGTCCCAAGTGGTCGCAAAACTGCTTGATCTGGAGGAGCAAAGCGGCGGGTCCGTCGAAACCTGGAAACGCGATCTGCAACAACAATTACTACGCCACGCGCTCTCTGGAAACGGTGTTGAAACACGCGACTCTGGGACCGGGATTCATGACAGTGTGCAGGAATCGCTTACCGAATCGTACGCGACACAGGCCCGTTTGCGCGGTCTTGCGGAGGCCCAATACGTGGGTGCCACATCTCCATCAGAAGTACTGGCGGCCTTGGTAAGGCATGCCGCCGGCATCCTGGAACCCGGCGTGACTGGTGCAAATCGCCGCTTCGCAAGGCAAATCAACCAACAAATCGACGCGGCAGAATACCTCTCACCGAATGACTTTGCCCTGACGGTACGATTACAACGTCTTTGGTTGCGGCTGTTATGCATCGATGTCGTCCGCAGACACGCTACGCTCCAAGCCCAGGCAGATGCAATCGTCGAGCAACTCCACCAGGAAGACGAAAAAACAACGGAACTTGTCGCCCAACTTCGCAGCGGGGAAACGGCCTTGTTGCGAACCTGGCTTTTGCTGGCAGAGAACACAGAATGAAACACTCCGTCCTGGACAACACCGTCCGCACCGCCTCGGCCGCCTGGCTCTTCTCAACCTGCTGGCGACGGTTGTTGTTGGCGATTGCCTTGTGCCTGTGCGTTACACAAGCCGCGCGTGGTGTGCTGATCTCCACCAAGAGCGGAGAAGAAATTCGTGGATTCTTGATTCGCCAGGATGACAATCAGGTCATCCTCGATGAAGTCCGGTCTGATGGAACCAAAGCCCGCCGCCGGCTGGAACGCAGCGAAATTGCCCTTATCGTGGTCACGGTCTCGGCAGCCGATCTCGCCACACTGCAACACGACGAGCCAGCCGGTTACCGGGATCTGGCGGAAGAACTCGCCGTCAAACGCAAGGATCCGGATGCCCACCACGCTGCGCTGCGGCTCTATCTGATCGCCGCTTTTCTGGATCCAGAGACCCTGGGCCGCAGCTCCCTGTTGGGCATGGTCAGCCTCGCCCGTAACCCAGCAGAAGAACGTCGTTTTCGAGCAATGCTGTTTCTGCTTGACCCCGATGCAGACCGGGCAATTCTCAAGGAACCTGACCGCTTTCGTCCATCTGACCGAGAGCAACTCGACATCCAAAACCGGCTGCTGGCTGCCTTGCGTGCCTTGCGCCGCGGTCGCAAGTCCGAAGCGTTACGAATCGCTCAACGTCCGGAGGTCAAGCAGCATCTGCAGCGCTATGCTGACATACTCGAGCATCACGAATTGGTTACCGCCTGTACGCCGGGGACCAATCGTCGCAAACTGACTCCATTGATACTGCAAAAAGTGATCAAACTCGAACTGGCGATC
>CAZITS010000014.1:15281-19861 GCA_964542185.1 uncultured Pirellulaceae bacterium | reverse complement strand
ACAGATCCAAAAGCACTTACGGGGTCTCCATCAAGCGCACGACGGGCAGCGACCGCCAGGTCAGTCGCAGTCGCAGCGCCACAAGGGTTATTGTGCTTGATGACTGCCACAGCGGGCCCTTCAAGCAGCCGCACGATCCCCAGAGCGCTATCCAGGTCGAGAAGGTTGTTGTAGGAGAGTTCTTTGCCGTTAAGTTGGTGAGCGCCTACCAGGCTTGGACCATGTGTTCCCAACTGCTGGTACACAGCGGCTGGTTGATGCGGGTTTTCGCCGTAACGCAACACGGCCTCTCGGCTTAGTTTGAGATCGATCTCAGATGTGAAATCGACGGCTTCCTCACCGCTCGAGAAATAATCGGCAATGGCCCGGTCGTAATTTGCCGTTGAACGGAATGCGGCGGCCGCGAGATCTTGTCTCAATTCGAGAGACGTGCAGCCGCTCTCATTGATTTCATCGAGTATCGACGAATACTGTTCAGGATCGGTAGCAATTGTCACGAAGAGCTGATTCTTGGCGGCGGCTCTAACCAGGCTGGGGCCGCCAATATCGATCTGTTCAATGGCCTCCTCGCGTGACGTGTCAGGTTGGCGGATTGTGTCTTCGAAGGGATAAAGATTAACGACGACCAGCTCGAAGGATTTGATTGCATGGGTGCTGAGTGCCTCCTGATCATCCTCCCGGTCATGTCGGCACAGAATGCCAGCAAAGATCTTGGGATGTAGTGTCTTGACGCGACCATCCATCATTTCGGGAAAGCCGGTGTAGTCTGCCACATCGTGAACGGTAAGGCCCTCACTTTCGAGATGGCGGCGCGTGCCTCCCGTGCTGTAAATGGAGATGCCGGCATCAACCAGGCCGCGTGCAAACTGGGACAGTCCGGATTTGTCACTAGTGCTGATCAAAGCGCGTTGTACGGGTGGCGATTGCATGCTGGCTCACATTATTACGAGAAACTGGTCGACGAGAGAGATTGGTGTGCCACTGGGCTCAAGCGCCGGCGGTCTGCTGAAGCTGGTGAGTCATCGTTAGTATGGCATTGCCAGACGATGGTTTACGGCTTCGAAGGACGAGGGTCAACCGGGCCAATGTCGAGTCTCGTAAAACGGGTGTAGTCAGTGCAGAGCAACACGCAGCCAATGGCGAAGTACGGCGGTTTGCGTGTCGAGGCAATTGCGTCCCGACAGAAAGAAAAAAACGCTGCAGGGACAGAGTTGCGGCTCTGTTCCTGCAGCGTTTTGTGAAGCCATTAAGGGCGTCTATTTGAAGGGATCGTCATCTGCCGGCGCCTTGTCTCCAGCCGGCTTGTCATCCGCAAACGGATCCTCGTCGGCTGCCGGCTTTGCGGCGGCGTCGCCGCCGCCAAACGGGTCCTCGCCAGCCGCGGGCTTGTCGTCGCCGCCGCCAAACGGATTGTCATCCTCTGGCATGGGTGCGGCATCTCGATCCGAAGGAGATTTCTCTTTGGGCTTTTTGTCCTTGGAATCCTTGTCTTCTTCTGCATCGAGGTGGAGCAGCGGCCAGTCGTATTGCGGTTCATGAAGGCACTGCAGCAAGCCGTTGCGAGTTCCCATGTAGAGGCGATCTGTTTGCGTATTGATGAGTTTGACGGATAACAGTTCCGTTTGCAGGATGCCGCGGCGGCCGCCAGTTGCGATGTCGACAATGACGATGCGGCCATTTGCATTGGTGCAGTAAAGTCGATTGCCACTGGCAGAAACAAATCCAAAAATCCCGGGGGTCCACCACTCTTCCTGGCCGGAATCGGCGTTGATACGCCACATGCCGCCGTCGGCGGACATGATGTAGACGCCGTCGCCGAATACAACGGGTTGGTGTTCGAGTGGTTCGCCGGCAGAGAATCTCCACAGGAGCCGGCCTGATCGTTCGCTCAGACATGTCAGGTAACCGTCGCGTGACGCGACGTAGAACCTGGTCTGACCACCTTTGGTTCGGTACGCTGGGCGCCCTAAAATTAATTCGGGTGACTCCAGCCGGTAACGGGTGCCGGCTTCATTTGCATTGGCGACGTACAGGTAGCTTTTGGTGGTGCTGCCGCGTCGCGCCGCTCGAGCGGTCGTTGGCCAGGCAACCGATTGCGTGACGACCAGTGGTTGAATCAGGGCTCTTCCCAGCGCGCCATAACGTGTCGGGAACAGCAGTGGTTCACGAAGGTCGTAGCCGAGGAGGTCGCCTCGGACGGTGGGTACCAGAACCTGCGTATCGGAAATGGCGGGACCTGCACTAGGTACTTCGGTGATGCGCCGGCCGCTCGCGTAACTGGAGACCAGTTTTTTCCACAGCAATTGGCCATCGGCAGCATCCAAAACATATACGGTGCTGCCATTGATGACTGCAACCACATCGTCATTTGCCGCAGGACCTTGTGTTACCAACGTGGGGCGACCAATTTTCGTTGACCAGAGGGTGGCGCCCGTCTCACCGTCGAGGGCGTTGACAATACCCGTCGCGGAAGCGGCATAAAGCCGGATATCCGGGACCATGCGCCTCTGCAAACGAGGCATGACTTCGGGCTTTGCCTGGGCACGCTGTAGCAAAGAGATTGCGAGATCTACTTCGGCTTTGTCTTCTGCTTTGTCGTCGAGCTCTTCAGCTTGTTTCGCCCGTTGTGCGAGTGTGGCGGCATCTGCGATCAGTTTCTCGACGAGTTCGGCCGTTTGCGAGACTTCCGGATCGGCCTGGGCGTTTGCGTCTGAACGAATAATCGCCCGCATGCGTTTAACCGCGGCAACCAGCGCTCCGTCGGCGCCCAGGGGTTTACCCGTGCGATCCAGATCTGTGTTGCGGATGATGTCCTTTCCTCTCGCGTGGTAGACCTCGTAGACCGTGATGGCCTGGGTCGAACTGATGTGCGGCTCGATGTGCACCACCCGGCCACGCGTTGGATCGAGATCCAGCTGGGTTGTCCAGGCTAATTCCAGCCCACTACGGCGCGCCAGATCCTGAGAAATGGCGCCACGCCGTCCTTGGGCGAAACAGACGGCCCAGGGAAACGCAAGGCACATACACAACGCCAGAGAAGCCACATTTCGGCGCATGATCAAAACCCGCTGCGAAAGTGTTGTAAACAAATGCTGCCCCGAAAGGGGGAGAACTCAGTCTCCATCATACTTCAATCTATATGGTGACGCAGCTGAAATCCCCCTTTTCTCCCTGTTTGGCGATCTTGACATTGCCGGTTTTGACGCGCTCCGGCACGTGTGGTGGCAATTTTTCGACGGCGCCCTCGCATGTTCCCGCGTACGCAGCTGTCACTTCAACGGCCGGGTTTCGTTGGGGTTTGCTGGTTTCAGTTCATTGAGTTTGTTGACCTGGAGGGTGTCAGGGGCTGGCGTGGCTATGGGAGAGGAGCTGATTTTGTCGGAGCAACACGTTGATTTGGTCTGCTTGTGCGGACGGAACCGGCGTCCCCGAGGGGACGTGTTGTAACAGGAATTGGGCTAGTTCCGACTGTTCAACTATTGGAACCTTGGCTTTGCGGGCGGCGCGGCGGATCTGATCACCGCGGCGTCCGGCTTCTTTTTGTACGACTCGCGGCGTTGTCGAACCAGGTTCGGGTTTTCCCAGAGTGACCACGATTCCTGATTCGTGGGTCAGGATGACTTGAAGTTGCGATGTGTCAGAAGTTTCTCCCGCTCCCGCTGAGCGCGCCCGTTGTCGTTGCTGGCGCTTCTGTTTGATTTGAGGGTTGACTTCGTCACGGCGTGCTTCCTCACGCACTTCACGAGAAGTCATACGCAGTTCGCGTTCAAATTTCCAGCGTTGAAGCAAGTAATCGATTCCGGCTGCGGCGAGTAAGGCCAGGCCGATCTTGAGCGTTGAATTCGCCAGGAACCCGCCAATTTGCGTTGCGATTTCTCGAGGTTGAGCTCCAGCATTGAACAGGTTGTTTTCGACGAGTGTCGAGAGGCATGTCCAGGCGACGGCGAGGATTACGCTGGCCTGAAGTAGTCCTGATCCAAATCGCAGTAAATTTCCCAGTGACAACAATCGTTGCATTCCCTGGGTGGGGTCGATGTGTGCATAGTTTGGCCTGATTCGATGAGCCAGCGGCGTGATGCCGACTTGTCCGGCGTGGACAAGCAACGAGACCAGAAATACGACTCCCAGGAATGGCAATAGCACCGGGAGCAGGTAGAAGGCGGTAGTCCGGAGGAAATGTCTCGGCAAATCGGTTGTCGCGACCAATCTGGGAGCGTTTCCCAGTTGTTGTTGGGTAAGCTCTTGAAGTTTTTCAAGTAGCGGGTCGCCTAGCAGCATCAGCGAAATCGTTGCAGCGACCAGCACTGTAGCGGTGGGCAGATATTGGCTCTGCGGATAGTGACCTTGGGACCGTGCCTGTTGTCTGCGGTTTGCACTAGCCGCGTGTTGCTTTGGTTCGTACGAGGTTTCCATGCCTTACCTGGAGTGCGGCGTCATTGGTTGTTGGAGCGGATTGTGCGTTTGCCCTGGCAAGGATGTGAGCCGCTTGCTTTTGCTCTGTTGCAGGTTTGTGTCATCCGTTTTAAAGGCTGAAAGCCAGTTAGTACGGGTTTGTTCCAGCATGCTTGTTGCTTCGTGTT
>CAZITS010000014.1:0-15271 GCA_964542185.1 uncultured Pirellulaceae bacterium | reverse complement strand
AAGCCGACGAAAACGGCCGCTGAAAGCGCGAGTGAATTGAATCCCAGCCCGATTGCCAGAATATTTAATTGTGGGAGGACGCGACTGAGCAATCCCAGGGTGAGCATGGAGAACATGAGTGCAGCGATCAACGGTGCAGACAGGCGTATTGCGATGAGCAGACTATGTGTGATGGCGTTAGTAAGTACTTCTGGCAAGTTACCGACAGGGATCGTTGTCTGGCCGGGTGGATAGGTTGCAAAGGTGTCCAGCAATGCAGCCATGATATGTCGATGTCCGCCGGCGACGAGAAAAGCGGCGGTGGCCACTAAATCAAGCAAACGACCAAAGACAGGTACCTGGGCATCGAGGTTCGCATCATAAATTTCAGTCATTCGCAGCCCGGCCATTTGGGTCACGGTTTGACCTGCCAGTTGCAGCGATGAGAACAGCAGCAAGACTGTCAATCCGATGACGAGGCCGATGGCAGCTTCACGTGCCATCGCGACAGCGAAGGTTGCCGGGTTTGCAGGTAGAGATGGGCCATGATGGGAATGTGCCATCGTGAGTACCACTGCCAGACCGCCAATGATCACCCAGCGTCCTCGCCAGGGAAGGCTGTGAATTGGAAAGCATGGTGCCAGGCACAGTAGCCCGCTAATTCTTATCAGAATCAGTAAAAACAGACACGGCCAGCCATCAAGGTTTGTCACGAATGGGTTCATTAAGGCGTGAACGAGGCAGAGGGAGTGACCGGTTGGATTTGCTGAGTGCTGGATTATTACTGCGCGACGGCCTGCCGAGATCAACCTGAGTCGTACCCTCAGCTAGTCTTCTGGAAGGGAGAGTAGACCCACCGCAAGTCAGCTGCCGAGAACGACACGTGGGATATTTGAAATCAGTGTGCCAGAGTATTCGACCATGCGCTGAATAAGCCAAGGAAGACCGATCGCGAAAGCCGTCAGCATTGCCAGGATCTTGGGGACAAAAGAAAGGGTCTGGTCTTGAATTTGTGTTAATGCCTGCAACAAACCAATGAGAAGTCCTACGCCAATTCCCACCAGTAAGACCGGAGCACTTACGAGTAACGCCATAGACATTGCTTCGCGTCCCAGGTCGATTGCTGTTTGCGGTTCCATTGTTGTCGGCGGCTCACATGTGGTGCGAAAAATGGCGTTGGTGCGTTCCTGTTGAGAGGCACACGTTAAGCTAATTCAGTTCAGGTGGTGACGGAGTGAAGTCAGAGCGGGACGAAACTTTCGAGTAGCATTTGCACCACGAGATGCCAGCCATCGACAAGTACAAACAGCAGGATCTTGAAGGGAAGTGATACGATGACAGGAGGCAACATCAGCATACCCATGGAGACGGTTACGCTCGCCACCACAATGTCGAGAACGAGGAATGGTAGATAGACCTGGAACCCGATCAGAAACGCGGTCTTCAGTTCACTCAGCATAAAAGCAGGTAATAGTGCCTGCAGTGGGACATCTGCGAACGTCTGAGGTTCAGAGTTTTCTGACGGCAGATACTGGCAAAACAGGTGGACGTCCTCGTGATTACCCGCAGCATCGATTTGCCTGCTCATGAAATTACGAATGGGCTCGGCACCTCGCTGCCAGGCCTCGTCCCAGCTCAGGGGTGTGTTTGGGTCGGTGTATGGGACAATGGCTTCCTCGTAAACTTGCTTCCAGACCGGGGACATGATGGCCAATGTCATGAAGAGTGCGAGTGAGGTCACGACCTGGTTGGAGGGGAATTGCTGGGCGCCCAGTGCTTGTCGCAAGAGTCCAAGTACGACGGCGATGCGTACGAAACTGGTACACATCAATAAAATGCCTGGTGCCAGACTGAGTACCGTCACGGAAAGAAAAACACGTAGTGATGACTGAAAATTTTCAGGTTGGGTCCAGTTTTTCAGATCCAGACTGTTGTCTGCTGGTGTCGTTTCCAGAATGCTGTTTCCCAGACTGGAATCGAGTTCCTGTGCTGTGACCACGTGCGGGTTTGATAGCAGCGTGAACGTGCAGAAAGTGGCGATAGCAAGCAGTTGGGCAAGTCGGATTGTTTGAGAGTTGCCCCCGGACACGTTCTGTCTCCTGTCGCAACTCAGAGTTGCCCGCCAGTAGGCTGGCCGAGGGTGCCGAAACTGCCAGTCGCAGTGGAGCTTAGCCACGCAAGTCGCTCCCTACGTTCGAGGTGTCGTACGCAGGTCGATGCATTTGCGATTGTTGGGTTTCGCGAATACTCCGAAACGAATGGGTGATACGGCTCGGACTGTGGTTGAGGCAGATTCCACTGAGACGATTGACTTCGTCCGGGTCCGTGATTTCGGTGAGTGTTTGAGCGCTGCTGGGTGTCACTGCGAGCAGCAGTAATTTCTGCCCCAGTCGCAGTAGTTGCATTTCCTGGCGCCCTGCCAATGGCGCGCGGCCCAGAAATTCAAATACTTCTCCAGGAAGTCGAACTGATTGTCGTGGAGCCGTGCGTCGGAAAAGCCAGATTACCAGGAAGAAAAGTCCTAACACGACGGCTAAGCTGCTGACGACCGTAATGAGTGGTTGTATGAATTCTGGGGTATTTGCCTCAGCCGTATTTTTCTGGGTCTCATCTGACGAGTTGCGACGCGGAAGCAGACGAATGGTCTCCAGTTTGTTGCGGAGAGGTTTCTGGGAGGAGGGAGGTTTGTTCACGTAATTGATGTCTGTCTGCGCGGTTTCCAGAGCCGGATTGGCGACCTGAAAAGAGCGGGCCATCGTTTCCACGGGTGTTGCGATCTTGTTTTGTGATTTGACCGATGAAGTCGCGGTGCTGTGCTGACCAGCAGTCCGTGTCTGGACCGAGTGAGGGCTGTCGTCCTGAAGTCGCTCGGGAACTTGCGCCAGAGTCGACATTGGGGAGATCGACAGCGCAAATGCAATGACCACGTTTGTGGTGTGGGAATGCTTTGGGTGGAGGCTGTAAAAGGTCATAAACAGGGTGAGGTTAATGGTGGATTGATTGGTTGTGGCAGAGGTGGCTGTCAGGGGCGTTTTGCGTGGCCTTGCTTCAAGATGGTGTTGATCCCTGAATTTTCTCGTTGATTCGGATGCAATAACGACCGTCCAGAACAAACAACTCGCCTCGCGCGACGAGATTCTGATTGACCAGCACGTCGACAGGTTCGGTGACTCCGTGGTCGAGGAGGAGGACGGAGCCAGTTTTCAGGCAGCGTGCATCTGCCAACGAAATTTGGGTTTCACCGAGGACAACCCTGAGATCGAGTGCCAATTCGGGAGCACCCTGGGTGTCTGGTAAGTTGGCAGTCTGATTTGCCGCAGGTCTCGGGGCCGGACGTGTGTTCGACCTCTCCTTCTTGCCTGGTACCTCACCAAGGGGTGCCAGCCTGGTATCCCACGTAACTGCACGCTCTCCTGCTTCGGCCATCGAATCCGTTCTCCAGCGCGCCTGGTAACTTGAGAGAAAATCCCGATTATCTGAAAAAAAGGTGGCTACTTGTCGCGAAAACTAGCTTGGAAAGCAACCCCAAGTCACGCGTTAGCTGTCGTGGCACGGCGTTGGCCAGTTCAAATGGAGGGGAGCCATTGGGTGATCTGGGAAACGGTACCAGTGTCGCGGCTGCTGGCAGATAGCGTTGCTGGCAGGCTTGTTGGAGATGTTACCGGTAGCGTGGTCACGCAAGTGCAAGTCGGATCGTTGGACTGCCTGGGAGGGTTTGCGCAGACATCAGTGTCAGCCCAATTCCTTCTCAATCGCTGTTTTCAAAGCCGCTTCTTCCTCGGGTGCTTGTGCTACCAGGTGGTGGCGGCTGTATCCCAGGAACCAGGCTAATCCAGCGAGCAAAAAGATCGCAACCCCCCATACGCCGGGCCGAAAGTCCGCAATGGAGAATGTTGCGGCAAGCGCGACGACCGACAAGGCCGTACCCACCACTGCACCAGGAATCCCCAGTGGACTTCGATAGGGCCGAGGCATTTGAGGTCGAGTGATTCTCAATACGACGTAGCTGATCATGACAAGTGCATACGAGATGACCGCGCCAAACACCGCCATATTCAATAGCACCGCGCCGACGGTCACCGAATTGCCGACTGGATCTGCAATTTCCGGGGTTGTGTCGTCGCGGGTGCCACGTTCTTCCGGTGCCTGGAGTACGTCGACCTGATCGACCAGCGTAGCTGATTCTGCCGGTAAATTACTCCAATGAATTGCCGCGGCACATCCAAGGCCGATTACTGCTCCGGTAACCAACGCAACCCAGGGGGTCCGTTGGGGGCCGGTGATCGACAGCCAGCGAGGGAAATAACCGGCTCGTGAAAGTGCGAAGAGCACGCGGCCGTACGCATAGATGATGGTATGGAAACTTGCAATCAGTCCGGTCAAGGCGACCAGACTCAACAAGCGACTCGTGACGCCGGTACCGAAGGTCGCTTCGAAACCAGTTTCCAGAGGTGCGTCAGATTCTCCGATACCAGCTGCACCAGGGCCGATGCCGCTGTTCAGCACGAGAGTGAGTAAAGATAGTACCAGTAAGGTTCCCATGCCAAGGAGCAAGGCACGTGGCATGTCACGGACGACGTCGTGCGACTCTTCCGCCGCCAGTGGCAACTGTTCGATTGCCAAATAGAACCAGATCGCAAAAGGGAGTGATGCAAAGATGCCGAACGAGCCGTGTGGCAAAAAATGTCGTGATTGTCCCGGATCAGGGGCGATATTAAACAGTAGCTCGAATTGGAAGGCCCCACTGGCGATCGCAGAGACATAGAAAACACCCAGCACGAGGATCGCCATAGCTGTGATGACGAGTCCAACGCGGAGCGTCAATTCAACGCCGTAGATGTTGATTGCCACAAACAATGTGTAGGCCAATACCCACCATACGATTGCCAGCCATGCTGGTGCGTTTTCTGGGTTGTCGAAGAACAGGGCATTCAGGTAGCCGGCGATGTAATAAACGATGACTGCGGGTGTCAGTACGTATTCGATCGTGTCTGTTAAACCACAGACAAAACCTCCAAGTGGTCCCAGTGCGTTACGTGTAAATGAGAAAAATCCACCGGCGTGCGGCAAGGCTGCGGACAGTTCGGCAATGGTAAAGACCATGCAAATGTACATCACCGCCATCAGCACAGTGGCAATGGCCAGCCCCCAGAAACCGCCTAGCGTGAGCCCCGTTTGCCAGCCGGCGAAATCACCCGAAATTACCGCGCCGACGCCCAGAGCCCACAAGAGCAACCAACCGGCGCCCTTCTTCAGCTGGCGTTGTTTCAGGTATTCCTGGTCCACCTGTTCGTATTGTGCCAGGCTCGCGCGAGGTTCTGTCATGGGTTCAGGGGTGGCTTCGAGCAGAAGGGAATGCCGCACAAGGGGTTACCGTGATGGCAAGACAGTTGTGCACCTGCCATGATCAAGCCATCATGGACCATTTTGTGTCGCGAAGCCAGATGTTTTGCCAGATGGTTGGCTCGCGACAGAGTGCGCTTTATTACGGTTTGATCCGTGTCGCTCCCCTTCCGCGATAGACCAGAACTTCGTACAATCCTTGATCCAGATTTGCCTTCGTACAAGGTTCCAACAGATGCCGAAACAAAAAACCCACAAGGGAACCAAGAAACGGTTCCGATTGACGGCTAAGGGAAAAGCGAAACATCGTGCCAGCGGTACCAGTCACCGCAATTCCCGTGTTTCACAGAAACGCAGCCGCAATTTACGTGGCGGTGACGCGACAGTAGACAGCTGTATGGAAAAGCAGATCCATTTAGCGTTGAATGGCCGGAGTTATTGAGGAGAGACGCACGCGGTGGGCGGTAACACTTCCGGTATCTCCGGTAAGGGCCTGATTGCGTGAATTGGCGCGTTATTATTGAGTCAGGGTTATTTCATGAGAACAACCAAAGGTTCGGCACGGAACAAGGCAAAGAAGCGATTGCGCGAGGTTATCGCGGCGGGCGTGGCTCGATGCTGCGTACCATGAAGGAGACTCTGGTACGAGCTGGCCAGTACGCGTACCGTGACCGGCGGACGCGCAAGCGACAATTTCGCCGTCTTTGGATTATCCGGATCAATGCAGCTACCAGGCAGCATGGTTTGCGTTACAGCGAATTCATGCATGGTCTCGCCAAGGCCGGTGTTGAGCTTGACCGTAAGACCCTGTCGGAAATGGCCGTACGCGACCCCGATAGCTTTGAAGCGATCGTACAGCAGGTTAAGGAAACTCTGGCCGCCTGAGTTGTAACTGCTCGTGACCTTATGCAGGAGAGACGGGGCCACCTGTCTCTCCTGATTCTATTTAATAAGTCTTCGCCATGGCAGAACTCACCTTTCTTGAACAACTCGATGCTCTAGTCGACGCAGCTGTTAGCACGCTTGAGGCAGTGCGCACCCCAGAGGCGCTGGAAGAGGCGCGGATCGAATTTCTGGGTGCCAAGAAAGGTAAATTGAAATCAGTCCAGAAACAAATGGGGCAGGTTGCGAAGGACGATCGTCCAGTCGCGGGCAAACGCTTTAACGAAGTCAAGCAAGCGATTGAGTCGCAGTTTGAACAGGCGAGCCAGCGCGTCCAGACGCTTGACGTATCCGATAGCGATGTGCCGTCTCGCGAGATTTTTGATCCGTCGCTTCCGGGTAATGCATATCGGCTAGGGCATGTACATCCGATTACACAGACAATCGAAGAACTCAAGGACATAATGGGGCGACTGGGTTTTACCGTCGCGGACGGGCCGGAAGTTGAAGGTGAGTGGTACAACTTTGAAGCGCTGAATATCGCTGAGTCACACCCTGCACGTGACCCGCTCGACAACTTTTATCTGGCAACAGCAAATTCGAATAGTGGCATGCCTCGGTTGTTGCGCAGCCAAACAAGTACGGTGCAGATTCGCGTGATGGAATCGACGCCACCACCCGTACGGATTATTTCACTTGGCCGCGTGTATCGTCCCGATACGGCAGATGCAACGCACTATCCGATGTTTCACCAAATGGAAGGCCTGTTGATTGATCACCAGGTAACTATGGCGGACCTGAAAAGTGTGTTGCGGTTGTTCGCGACAAGCTATTTAGGTTCGGAGGTGCATATTCGCTTTCGCCCATCGTTTTTTCCGTTTACGGAACCTAGTGTGGAAGCGGATTTTCGCTGGCATGATGAGTGGATTGAGTTTGGCGGTGCCGGAATGGTTGATCCGAATGTGTTGGAGGCCGTCGGTTACGATCCGGAACAGGTAACTGGCTTTGCATTTGGACTTGGCATTGAACGTTTGTGTATGCGCCGCCACGCGATCAGCGATATTCGTGAATTGTATCGAAACGATGTCCGTTTTCTTCAACAGTTTTAGGCTATGGGCACGGCTGTTGCTTGTCCGGCAGCACTGTCGTGTTCGGCTTTGGTAGGTCGACGATTGCCATGCTTGTATCGTGGAATTGGCTAAAAGAGTACGTGTCCCTTGAGATGCCGCTTGCGGAGTTGGAAGACCGGCTTGCGATGTCCGGCCTCAACCATGAAGGGACGCAGCAGATTGGCGAGGACCTGGCAATCGATCTGGAGGTGACGAGTAATCGTCCGGATTGCCTGGGGCACATGGGCGTGGCCAGGGAGGTTTCCGTCCTCTGGGATTGCGATCTGCAGTTTCCCGGTTTGCGTACAGCTGCCGGAAGTGCAGGAACTTGTGGCATCCCTGTAAGGATCGACGCCCCGCAGTTGTGTTCGCGTTACACGGCTCGTGTAATTCGAGGAGTCAAAGTCGGGGCAAGTCCGCAGTGGATGTCTGAGCGTTTGCAGACGATTGGAATTGCGTCAGTTAACAACGTAGTGGATGTGACCAACTATGTACTGATGGAATCGGGACAGCCGCTACATGCGTTTGACCTCGCTCAACTAGAAGGCCCGGAGATTGTTGTACGCGAACCTTTTGAAGACGAAACATTTGAAGCCATCGATCACCGCACCTATCGACTCCAACCGGGAATGTGCGTGATTGGCGACGCAACCCGAGCAGTTGCTTTGGGGGGGGTCATGGGTGGCGCCGCTACAGAGGTGTCGGCCTCCACTGTTGACGTTCTTATCGAGGCTGCTGATTTTTCAGCGCTGCCGGTCCGTAACGCCGCACGTCACCTTAACCTGCACAGCCCTGCATCGTATCGTTTTGAGCGCGGAGTCGATCCTGACGGTATTGATTGGGCCAGTCGGCGTTGCTGTGATTTGATTCTGGAATTGGCGGGGGGCACCCTGGTTGACGGTTGCGCCCAGGCGGGTGGGAGTGAATCGGCTCGACCAACTCTCGTGTTGCGGTTCTCACAATTGAAACGCATTCTGGGAATCGAGATTTCCAGAGAAGACGTTCGCAGGATACTGTCGGCGCTTGGTTGTCGCGAGACTGAATGTGATGAACATGCGACGCATATTGACGCACCGAGTTGGCGCCGTGACCTGACGCGCGAAATTGACCTTGTTGAAGAGGTGGCCCGGATCCATGGGTATGACCAGATCCCGGAAGATGTGGGCGTACCTATGGCCCCATCTCACCGCAGTGACGCTGACCGTGTTGTTTCCAGTGTCCGGCGCGTTTTGACTTCGACTGGCATCGATGAAGCTATGACCTGCAGTCTGGTTCCGCTTCCCTGGTGCCAGCAATGTCCGGTATGGACAGACACGGAACCGTTGCTCAGTGAGATGCCGATGAAAGGTGTGCTTGCGGAGGCGACTCAGAAGAAATTTGGTCCGGCCCAGTATTTGAGACAATCTTTGATCCCCAGTTTGTTAGAGTCTCGGCGATTTAACGAGGCGGTAGCCAACCCTGTCGTCGAGTTGTTTGAGGTTGCGAGAGTTTATCTGCCTCAGCAAGATGCACAGCTGGTGGAGCAGTCTGTCATTGCGATTACAAGCGGCCGTGGATTCGCAGATGTAAAAGGAGTTGTTGAGTCAGTTCTTGCTGTGCTGGCTCCGGCCGCTGAACTGGAGGTGGCAGACACAACTCAGCCGTTCCTGTCTACGTCAGAAGCAGCTGAGTTGCGAGTCTCGGGGCGTCGGCTGGGAGTTCTCGGTGCTGTGTCCGAAGAGACGCGACGCGCTTTTGGCCTGCGGTCACAGTGCATTGTCGCTGAATTGAGTCTAGAAGTTCTGGAGCAGTTGGCTGAACTCGTGCCTCAGCACTGTCCACTGAGCCAGTTCCCAGCGATTACACGCGACCTGAATCTCATTGTCGACGAGGCAGTGCGTTGGGAGCAATTAGCCAAGAGTGTGCGCACCTCAGCAGGACCATTACTGGAAGAGTTGCAGTTCCAGAGTGTTTATCGTGATCCGGAACGCGATGGGCAAGGCAAGAAGAGGATGATCTTCTCGATGAGGCTGCGATCATCCGATCGAACCTTGACCGGTGATGAAGCAGATCGCCTGCGAACGGAGGTCGTTAAATCCTGTTGTGACAATCACGGCGCAGTACTTTTGGGGTAATACACGTCCGACTGTGGCACAGCAGCCTTGTTAGAGAGTTTTTAAACTCGGGCTGGTTTTTCTGGTGTCCAGCAACAGTTGATAGCGGTCGCTGGGCGCTGTTTAGTCCCAATTCGCGGCTTCGAAAACGTGGTCCGGAAGACTGCGTTCAACGGCGACACCATATTCGTCGAGGCTGCGTCGTTGGCCATAATTGTGCCATGGGCTGACTTCGGCAAGTTCGGGCATGATTTCAAGCAGTTGGTTGATCAACATCGTTGCCATGCGATGTACTGCTGGACTGGGAGCGCGTTCCATCAAGGCGGCCGCAGTTTTCATCAGCCGTACCATGCGTGCGCGTTCCATAACCGGTGGCGAGAGCGTTCCTTCGGGTTCGACAATCAGTTCCGAGAGCGGCACATCTAAAACACGTTGCCATTTGCGGAGATCGCTAATACGCAGGTCGGTCGTCTCCTGTTCCTGCAAGCGGAGTTGTCGAATGTCGGTACCGCTTTGACGGGCAGCCGTTCTCAAGGAAACCCCCTGTTGAAGGCGTACAGTGCGAACGCGGTGGACTGACGTGGGGCGAGGTGGTTCGGAGGTGGGAGCAGCCTGGTGGGATACCGTCGGTGAGGACAGAACCATAGTATTCCTCCTTCATTTATCGTCACTGGAGCCTGAAAATCTCTCCTTCGACGCACGTCGGGTGCAAGAAGTTCCCTGGAAGATTCCATTACGCCGGCTTTTTTTGGGTTTTCAGGTCGGCAGCCTAGTTTGTCTACCGGATCGCCGCTGGAAATCACGTTTTTTCGGTCTACTACACGACAGATGATTCCAGCTTCAGCAGATTCACGCAGGGTGGTTCCGGGACCCCGTTTGCTTAAGGAGAACACTGTTACGCCCCTAAGTAGTGACTCCAAAGTGACGATTAGATTTGCTGACGCGATGGATTGCCTGATGCGGAAGTCAACTTGAGTTCAGCCATGCATTGCAGTTCCTGATGACTTTCGGTACATCTCTTACCCATTCGGTGGGTCAATTCGTGTGTTGGGATGAAAACGTAAGTTGGGGCAACCGGTCACGGATTGAATCGACAGGCTGGCGGATTGCAGGTATATCGTCTTTGCGAACGAGGCCTGTTGCCAAAGTTTGTGACGGTGCGTCACAGGAATCGGCCTGACATAAAAGGTTTAGTATTCGTCTGTTTGCCTGGGGCTGGGGACTGGCAGAAGGCGCTGAGCCACGACGTTCGTGGGTTTGTGAAAGGGGGTGTTTGCGATGTCCGACTGGAAAGGTAGAGTCGCCGTCGTCACCGGCGGGTCTTCTGGCCTGGGATTGACGATTGCCAAGAAACTATTGGCCGCCGGCGCCCAGGTCGTGCTTGCGGCCCGTGATCCGCAGCGCTTAGGCCAGGCTGCCCGCGAGGTGCAAGGGGCTGGTGGGGAGGTAACGACTGTTCCAACGGATGTAACCCAGGATCAAGAAGTACGGAATTTGTTCGAGCAGGTCGAGGAGAACCACGGCCGTTTAGACGGTCTTTTCCACTGTGCAGGTCGCTCGGTTCGCGGTAACGCCGTCGACACGACAGTCGATGAGTTTCGAGAATTGTGGGAACTCAATTTTCTATCTGCGGTACGTTGTACCAGGGCAGCCCTGCCCCAGTTGCGCCAATCTCGCGGACATGTAATTCATATCGGTTCCCTGGCCTCAAAGGTCGGATCGCGTTATCTGGGGGCGTATCCTGTGAGTAAGTTTTCATTGGCTGCTTATGCGCAGCAATTGCGATTAGAGTTGACGGACAGCGGTGTGCACGTGCTCTTGGTATGTCCAGGTCCGATTGCACGGCCTGACAGTGGCGAGCGCTATACAACACAGACAAGTGACTTGCCAGCCCAAGCTCAGCAGCCAGGTGGTGGAGTCCGTTTGAAACGTTTAGATCCGGTTCGCGTTGCAGACCGTATACTCAAAGCCTGCGAGCGACGTCAGCCGGAACTTGTCATTCCCTCCAAGGCGAGGCTCCTGTTTGCCCTCGGGCAACTTTGGCCGTCGCTGGGAGACTCGATCTTGCGTGCGAAGACTCGTGCCAGTTAGTGCTGGCGTGGCCCAGTTCGAAAAACCGATGTGGCACGCACAGTGCTTCAATAGAGGTAGTGTGCCTCAATAGAGATTGTCGTTCGATGAAGTTGAATCGAATCGTTTTGCCTGTTCCGGTGGCTCGCGGGAAGTGTCTGATTATCAGGTAGCTTGATGTGATCTGGTACCATAGACCAGGGGGTCGCGGACCGGGCGTGATTTTGGGGATTGATGTTGAGACATTTGACTGTGAAACAGTTTTCTCTCAGGTGGTTACAACCTGCAGGTTCTGGCCGGATTCTTCTTCGGCTGGTGGTGTGGGTGACTGTAGCAGTACCTGCCGTTCAGACGCGTGCTTTTGAGGTGGTAGATTATCAGAAACAGATTCGGCCACTGTTAGCCGCGCGGTGTACTGGTTGCCATGGCCCTGGAAAGCAGCGGTCTGGCTTGCGATTGGATGGCCCTGCGGCGTTGCGCAAGGGCGGTGACAGCGGGCCGGTTATCGTACCTGGCGATAGCAGTCAGAGCTTGTTGCTGCAGCGGGTAACCGCAGCGGATGCCGGGAAACGGATGCCGCCTCGTGGTGTTTCACTGAGCGTTGTCGATAGACAGCTTCTGCGAGACTGGATCGATCAGGGAGCGGTGATGCCGGTGGTAGAAACCGAAACGGAGCGTCATTGGGCGTTTCGTGCGCCGCGTCAGCATCCACTACCGGTGGTCAATGATTTGGACTGGGGCCGTAACCCTGTTGATCAATTTATCCTGGCTCGGCTTGAGTCGGAGAAGATGCGTCCTGCAAGTGATGCTTCGGTAGGGGTGCGGACACGCCGGGTCTACCTTGACCTGTTGGGGCTGTTGCCATCCTGGGAAACAGTCAAGCAGCAAAACGCCAGTCGTGACCCGGATCGATTTGAACGTATGGTCGATCACGTATTAGCATCTCCTCGATATGGTGAACGCTGGGGTCGTCATTGGCTTGATCTCGCCAGGTACGCCGACAGTACAGGTTATGAATCTGATCGTCCTCGCGCCATCTGGATGTATCGAGACTGGGTAATCGACGCATTGAATCAGGACTTACGGTTCGATCATTTCGTTCGACAGCAGGTCGCCGGAGATCTCTACCCAGACGCGACACCCAGTCAACGCATTGCAACCGGTTTCTTCTGCAACGGCATGTATGATCCTGGCGTGCGCTGGGAACACATTATTGATCGAGTGAACACGGTTGGAACCGTATTTCTTGGATTGACCCTGGGATGTGCTCAATGTCATGACCATAAAACAGATCCCTTAAGCCAACATGAGTTTTATCAATTCTACGCGTTTTTGAACGCAGCAAAGATGACGACTGTTCGCCGCGAACAAGGGAACCTGACCGTCCACTCTGAACCTGACTCTGCAGCGAGTGGTACCAGGCCGGATCGGGTAATCATGACGACAGAGGTTCTGCAACATGCGCCGCAGCCGACGCATTTGTTCGTGCGTGGTGATCCTGCGCAACCGGGAGCACTGGTGTCCCCAGGTTTTCCAGCGTTTCTAGGGAATCATTCCCCTGCGGTTCCAGACCAAAAGCCCACCCGTTTAGATCTGGCAAATTGGTTGGTCGCTGAGAAGAATCCTTTGACGGCACGGGTAACTGCGAACCGCGTCTGGCAAAGATTGTTCGGATCGGGGTTGGTCCAGACAGAAAACGACTTTGGTCTGCAAACTCCACCACCTAGCCACCCTGCCCTGCTGGATCATTTAGCGTTGCAATTGCAACGACCGCATTGGCGGGGATTGAAATCGCTACTCCGGACGCTGGTCACATCTGCGACCTACCGCCAGGCATCGGCTGTACGCCGACAGTTTGCCGTGCGCGACCCAGGCAATCGCTTGATCTCTCGCCAGCGAAGGCTGCGACTGGAAGCGGAGGTGATTCGGGATGTTTGGTTGCAGGCGGGCGGCAGGTTGTCGAGCAAGATGGGCGGGCAGAGTGTTTTCCCGGAACAGGTAGAGGGCGTGCTGGAAAATCGAGCGACACCAGCGACTTGGATATCCAGCCAAGGGGAAGATCGATATCGACGAGGCTTGTACACTTGGGTCTGGAGACTCACACCGCACCCCATGTTGCCGTTGTTTGATGCACCCGATGGTGTTGCTGCGTGCACAAATCGGGACCGGTCAAATGTTCCTGTACAGGCGCTCTCTTTGCTTAACGATCCGGCACTGGTTGAGTGTGCCCAATCACTCGCGCGTTTGGTGGCCCGTAGTGACCAGGGTACCGATTCGGAGCGGCTCGAATCGCTCATGCGAATCTGTCTCGCGCGAGACGCGCACCCGGTCGAAAGAGATGTGTTGTTGCGTTTATTGGAGCAGCAACGATCAGAAATGAAGACTGACCTTTCTTTGTCTGCTCAAATTAACGGTCAGTCAGATGGCGAGCTGCAAACTCAAGGTGCGGTTTGGATTGCAGACGCTGCAGCCTGGACCGTTGTCGCTCGGGTTGTGATGAATCTGGATGAATTCATTACTCGAGAATAGCGATTGTCTTTGGGGAAAATGCGCTACGGGAGAATTGGCATGACACCTCTGCAAATGTTGACGCGCAGGCAGATGTTTCGCAGCGGAACATTTACTTTGGCGCCCCTTGCTTTGGCGTCGCTCTGTCAGCAAGACGTGTTGAGCGCTCCACAGCCAACGTCACCCTTGCCACCGCAATCGCCGCATTTTCCAGCCCGGGCCAAGTCTGTGATCTATCTGTTTATGATCGGTGGTCCCAGCCAATTGGATCTCTTTGACCCCAAACCCGAGTTGTTGCGGCGCGATGGTGAGGTGCTGCCCGATTCTCTGTTGAAGCAGGCGAAATTTGCCCAAATACAAGAAAAGCAGCCCAAGATCATGGGGTCTCCGTGGAGATTTGCGCGCCATGGTGAATGTGGTGCCGCTGTTTCCGAGTTACTTCCTCATACCGCTTCGATTGTTGACCAGGTATCGTTCGTCAAAACCGTGAAAACCGACGATACCAACCATATGTTTGCCGAACTGTTGATCAATACCGGTTGGCGCCAGTTCGGTCGTCCGAGTCTTGGTAGCTGGGTGGTTTACGGTCTCGGAGGTGAAGCTGCCAATCTGCCTGCTTTCCTGGTGTTGCGGTCGGGGATGCGTCCGCGTTCAAAGCGCGCCAATTATGGCAACGGGTTTTTGCCGTCAAAATTTCAAGGGACTCCGCTCCGGTTCGCAGGAGCACCGATTCTCAACCTTTCCAGCCCACCGGGGTTTACTCGTCGCAGGCAACGAGATTCAATTGCGGCGATCAATGCACTCAATCGTCGAAAGCTTGAGTCGAGTGGCGATGACGAAGTCGCGGCCCGTATTGCTTCTTACGAGATGGCATTTCGTATGCAGGTAGCCGCTCCTGAGTTATTGAACCTGTCTGGCGAAACAGCCGCAACGTTGCGAGCTTACGGGATTCAAGATACCTCCCAACCTTCATTTGCCCGTAATTGCCTGTTAGCGCGGCGAATGGTTGAACGTGGTGTGCGATTTGTTCACTTGTTTCATGGAGATTGGGATCACCACACCAACATTGCCGGCGGGTTGCCCAGCCAATGTCAACAAACCGATCAGGCATCTGCAGCGTTGGTCAAGGACCTGGCGACTCGAGGGCTGCTTGACGACACATTAGTGGTTTGGGGAGGCGAACTGGGACGCACGGCGGTTGCGCAAAAATCAAATAAAGAAAAAGTGGCTGTGGGGCGTGATCATCACATCGATGCGTACACAATGTGGTTCGCGGGTGGCGGTACA
>CAZITS010000013.1:14212-20007 GCA_964542185.1 uncultured Pirellulaceae bacterium | reverse complement strand
GAGTCGTCACCAGCTCTATGACCTCGTGGTGGTCGGCAATTCGACGATGCGCGAGTTATTTTTTGGGCAGGACGTGGAAGCGATCGGCCAGCGCCCCTACAAATCGGATATTGAGCTGGAGCAGCTTGCCGGGAAGCGTTCGAACAATGTTCGTGAATGCTCGGCGCGCCAGCTCGGAATCAGCATGAACCGCAATGCCAGCGTTTATGGGGCTCCGTTGGTGGCGAGTCATTTAGGCGGTGATGTAGCGGCCGACTTGTTGGCACTGGATGTGGCGAATCAGCGTGGCAGCTTCATGTTGGTTGACATCGGTACCAACACCGAAGTGATCATCGGACATGGTGGGCGTTTGCTGGCAGCGTCGTGTCCAGCCGGTCCTGCATTTGAAGGGGGCCTGGTCCGCTTTGGCATGCCTGCCTGTGAGGGAGCGATTGAGTCCATTCGTCGCGATACGGAGGGATTTCATTACTCCACAATTGGTGGTGTGGCGCCACAGGGTTTTTGTGGTTCCGGGCTGATCGACTTGTTGGCTGAGTTGCGGCGGTCCAAATGGATGACGGAGAAGGGTGTTTTCCCCGATAAGCAGCGGGAGCTGACGATCATCGCTGATCCTCCGCTGACGTTGAGTCGCGAGGATGCCAGCCAATTAGCTCAGGCCAAGGCGGCAAATTATTGCGGTCAAGTCATTCTGTTGCAGCACCTGGGCATCCGCCCCGAGGAAATCGACTGCCTTTACCTGGCGGGCGGCTTTGCCAACTACATCAATGTCGCGGCGGCTGCCGAGATCGGATTCCTGGCACCGGTTCCGCAGGAACGCATTGTGCGACTTGGCAATGCAGCCTTGGAAGGGGCTCGTCAGCTGTTGATTTCGGTACCCAAGCGTCAGGAACTACTCAATCTGTTGAAGCGTGTCGAGCATGTTGAATTGGAGACGACGCCGCAGTTTTTTGAGATGTTTGTTGACGGTTGTCAGTTCAAGCCCATGGTGTGCGAGTCCGCAGGTGACCCAATAGATAAGGCCTGACCGGACAGGCTGACGCTCATCACAGCACAAAAGCAGGGTCGAGTCTGGCGCCGTTCGGTGGTGACGGCGCTGCTGCCCGGTGAGTTACAATGGGCAAATGTTCCCGCTGTGGTTGATGGTCCAGTGTGATGAGGTGCGAGGAGATGGTTTCGATGTTACGTTGGAGTCTGTTGGTGCTGATCCTGGTGAGTGGCGGTGCGTGGTCCCTGGCGTTGGCTGCCGACGTGAATCCGAGTGGCGATTGGCCACAGTTTCGCGGCTACCGAGCAGCGGGCCAGATCCGGGAAGCTGGAATTCCTGCCGACTGGGATGTCGAGTCGGGAAAGCACGTTGTCTGGAAGACCAAAGTTCCTGGTCTGGGGCACGCCAGCCCGATTATTTGTGGCGATGCGATTTACGTGGTGACCGCGATCAGTGGTGTGGCTGATGCCGGTTTGCGGGTAGGCCTCTATGGTGACATTGCCTCTGTCGAGGATGACACCGTTCATGTCTGGAAACTCTACAGCTTTTGCAAATACACTGGCCACGTGCTGTGGGAACGGACTCTGCATCGAGGCGTGCCACGCATCAAGCGGCACACCAAGGCGACCCACGCAAATGCCACACCAGCTACGGATGGGACACATTTGGTCGTCTCCTTAGGGTCCGAGGGGCTCTACTGTTATGACCTGGCAGGCAACCAGTTGTGGAAGCGAGACTTGGGCCTGCTGGACTCCGGTTACTATGTGGTCCCTGCAGCGCAGTGGGGATTTGGCAGTTCACCGATCCTCTTCCAGGGACGTGTTATTTTGCAGTGCGATGTCCAACGCAATTCGTTTCTGGCTGCCTTTGACGTGCGCGACGGTCGCGAGTTGTGGCGGAGTCCTCGCCAGGATGTTCCTACTTGGAGCACCCCTACGATTTTTGAGAGTGCGTCGCGGACCGAGTTGCTGGTCAATGGCTATCGTCATGCGGGAGGCTACGACCCTTTGACGGGGCGCGAACTTTGGCGATTGAGTGGAGGTGGAGATATTCCTGTTTGCACGCCGATCACTTCTGGTGATCTAATCATTCTCAGTAGCGCCCATGGTGGTCCGGCGCCATTGCGGGCGATTCGAGCGGGCGCGCAAGGTGACATTTCACCCGCCGAGCCGACTACCTCGTCGCCGTACGTCGCCTGGTCACTACCGCGCGACGGGATCTATATGCAGACACCGATCGTCTACGGTGACTACCTGTACGCCTGCAAAAACAACGGTGTATTGAGTTGTTATGAAGTTCGCACCGGGAAACGCCTGTACCGTCAGCGGCTGGCCGGTGGAGTTGGATTTACTGCATCGGCGGTGGCGGCGGACGAAAAGCTCTATTTCACCAGTGAAGAAGGAGGCGTCTTTGTAGTTCAAGCAGGCCCCAAGTTTGCCTTGTTGGCGGAAAATCAGATGGGCGAGATCTGTATGACAACGCCAGCAATGACGGACGGTTTGTTGGTCATTCGCACCGTTGGTCACCTGTACGGGATCGGTAGTCGGCCGCTCACGGTGCCGCGGCGACGGGCGAACTCGTTGTTTTCACGCAATCGTTGGGGACGGCGTCGTGCCGCTTCGGGGGATTTGCGCCAACTGCTCCGCAACGTGCGGGAGCGGCTGCTGCCTTAGGCCTGGCAGGTTTGTGATCCTCCGCTGGCTGCGCGTTGTTGCTGATTCGAAAACAGACGTCCCTGATTTTCCAGGTCACATTCCGGTCACTGCGGTACCAGCGACTGCAGCGCAGTAGCTAACGCCTCGATGCCTTCACGCAATGCGCTGTCCGGGATCGTCAACGGCGGGCAGATCTTGAGAGTGGGGCGCATCGTATGAAAGACCATCACGCCATGGCGTACGGCGGCCCAGGTCCAGTCCGCTGCCAGGCGGTCATCTGCCTCTCCAGTGGACGGGTTACAGAGATGTAGCGCCCACAGCAGTCCGCGTCCTTCGACACGGGCAATCTGGTCGGGAAAACGTCGCTGGAGACGTGCCAGATCCTGCTCCACCAGCTGCGCTTTACGATCTGCTTCGTCAATCAGATTCTGTTGCTCGAGCACCTCGAGGTTGGCGAGTGCGGCTGCACAGGAGACGGGATGCGCTGCATGCGTTGTGGTCACTGCTCCGGGGCTTAATATGTCCAGTACTGCGGCCGGTCCGATCACCGCTGCCAGGGGAAGACTGCTGGAGAGTCCTTTGCCAACACATAACAGGTCGGGGCGTACGCCGTAGTGTTGGTGGCCGAACCAGCGCCCAGTGCGTCCGAAGCCGGTTTGAATTTCGTCAAATACCAGCAATACCTGGTGCTGATCTGCCCATTGTCGTAAACGTTCGAGGTAAGCGACTGGGTAGGAAAGCGCACCCCAACCTTGCATCGTTTCCAGGAACACGCCGGCGATCTGGCTACCGGCAACGCCGTGTTGCTCCAGTTGCGCTAAACCCGTATCCAACAGGGCCACTGGGTCGGCCAGCTCAGGGTAATCGGGTGGTCCAGGAAATGGCAGGTGGTGGATGTGTTGATCTGGACTGACCAGCCAGTCTTTACTGGCAGCGACTCCCGACAATTGTGTGGCCCCGAGTGTGATGCCGTGGAAATCGCCCCGATGTGTCAGTACGTGCGTTTTCTGCGGGTCGCGCTGTTGGCCCCACGTGCGAACGAGCCGCAACGCCGACTCGATCGCTTCAGACCCGGTTGTCCAGAAATAGACTTTTTCCATGCCCGGCGGACAGATATTGAGTATGCGTTCAGCGAGTCGCACGCGTTGTTCGGAAGGAAAGCTGAATTGTGCCAGCATCCCTTCCCGCGCCTGGGTTTCCAACGCCTGCCGGATGGCCGGATGAGCGTGTCCCGCGTTGGTCATGACGGCAGTTGAACTGAAGTCGATCCAACAGTTGTCGGCGGCATCGAAGACCTGGTAGTCTTCGGCGCGGTCCCAGATAATCGGCGGTTGATAGCAGTTCACCCGGGGAAACAGTCGCCGATGTGCCTCGAGCACATCACGTGTCTGGGGTGCCGGAATCGGGGTCTGAATGCGCCGGTGCTCAGTTTCGATGTGTGGAGCGGGTTGCGTGGGTTCGGCAAAACGATCGTGATGATAGATATTCATGGTGAGTCCAGGTGCTTTCCGGAAGGGTGTGCCCTGCAGTTGCGGACCTGGCGGTCGACGATTCAGTGGCGGCACGAATCAGAGGAATGCTCGCAGTAGGATACCGAAAACAGAACCGGCGTAACCAGGACAGGCGGTTTCGCGCGGTTGGTGTCGCGAACGGATGCCCATGGCAGCTAACGCGGGTTGGCGAATTCCTGCCAGACACCTGAAATGTTGCCCAGGCCCCTTCTTTGGGGGTTCCTGGGAACCCTTGAAGTGGGCGTCTGTCAGGACTTGCGAATAATCGTCAGAGGCGCTCTGGCCGACGGCCAGACATATTTGATTGACGGCAATTGCCGTCCTGCAGGATTCACATTCTGTCAGCTTTCGATACACTCAGAAGTAACTCGCCACCTCATCATGCCGTGCGCCAAAGCGGTGCTTTGCGATGCCTGATCTCATGGCTACCGATGATTTTCTCAAGCTTCTCGTGCAGAGCGAGGTAGTTTCTGAGAGTGCTCTAGACACAGTCGTTTGGGAGCATGGTCTGCAGGCGGAAACCTCAACCATCAACGTCGCAAAACAGCTGGTCAAGCACGGCGTGATCACGAAGTTTCAGGCTGAGAGGGTTCTCAATGGTCGAATCCGCAGCCTCGTCATTGATAACTTTCGTGTGTTCGATGTTCTGGGGTCGGGTGGCATGGGCTGTGTTTATTCGGCCCGAGAAGTTGGGTCGGATTGGCCTATCGCGATCAAGGTGCTTTCCAACGAGCGGCGCAATGATGCCGGGATGGTAGTGCGTTTGCAGTTGGAAGCGGAGGCCGGTTTGCGGCTGAAGCATCCGAATATCTTGCGCACGCTGGCCTTGAATCAATCGGAAGATCGTTATGGTGTATTCTCCTATATGGTGATGGAGTTGGTGCAGGGAGTCACTCCATTGGAGTGGTTTTCGGTGGCCGGAAAAATTTCCTGGGAACAGGTTTGCGATGTGATTCAACAGGCCGCGGAGGCGTTAGAGTATGCGCACGGTGTCGAATTGATTCATCGCGATGTCAAGCCCGAAAACCTGTTGTTGCGGACCAACGGAACCGTCAAGGTGCTCGATTTTGGTCTGGCCATGTTGGATGAGAATGACGAAGAGTTTTCGATGGCGATGATCTTTGGCCAGGACCGCGTGGGGACCGCGGATTACGTGGCTCCAGAGCAGACGATCAACAGTTATGAGGTGGACCACCGCGTCGATATTTACAGCTTGGGATGTACCTTTTATTTCATGCTGACGGGAAAATTGCCGTTTCCGTATTCTCGTAACGGTCAGAAAATTATGGGCCACCGGAAGAAGAAGCCTCTGCCGATTGCCCAGTTTAGTCCAGAAGTTCCTGAAGCTGTTGTGAAGGTGGTGGAACGGATGATGGCCAAGCAACCTGAGCGGCGTTATTCCACCGCTCTGGAAGTGGCGAATGCAGTCAAGCCGTTTGCCCGCCGCGAGCCGATTCCGTTTGATTTCGAGAAAATCAGGAATGCCCGTGTCCAACTCGCCGGGAGGCGGGCTGCGAAAAAGAAACGCTCGGCGACGTCCAGTCCGCGGTCGAGTTCCCTCGTGGGTGATTCCACTGCGCGCCAGCAGGCCAAAGTGGAAACTAAAGCGCCCACAGAGACCGATGATACCGCGACCGATGGGAC
>CAZITS010000013.1:0-14202 GCA_964542185.1 uncultured Pirellulaceae bacterium | reverse complement strand
TGATACCGCGGATGACGTTCGCACTGGTGACCACGGATCACCACAATCTTGAACGCTTGCATTCTGATTCCATCGACCTGTCCGATCGCGGGCTTAGATGGAGCGGAGAGGCCACCACCAGGGAATCAGCACCAGGGCCGTAATGCCTACGACGACGGCCAGGGGAAGTCCGCATTTCAAGTAATCACCAGGCCGGTAGCCCCCTGGCCCCATCACCATCAGGTTCGTCTGGTAACCAATGGGTGTGATGAACGAAAGCGATGCGGCCAGTGTAATCGCGATGATAAAGGGACGAGGATCCAGGTCGCCGGTCCAGGCAACAGCGAGCGCGATCGGTAGCAGGATAGCGGCGACCGCGTTGTTGGTAACCATTTCGGTAAATACCAGCCCCAATACGTAAATGGTCAGCAGCAGCAACAGCGGATGTTCGGCGCCGACCAGGTCCACAAGGCTGCCGGCAATCCGATGCGCAGCACCACTCGTGAGCAATGCGCGGCCGAGTCCCAGGGCGGCAACGATTGTCAACAGGACTTGCAGATCGAGCGCTGCGCGGGCTTCGGCCATGCGCAAGCAACGCGTGAGTACCATCAATGCCGCAATCGTCAACGCAGCGACACCGGGGGTCGTAAAGCTGCCCGGGGCGGTTGCTTGCCACCAGCCACCCAGAATGATCCAGGCCATACCGAGAACGAACAGGCCGATGGCGATGGGCAGTTTGTGGTGTCGCCTCGGCTCTGTCCCCTCGACGCGACTAATCAGATAAAAATCAGTGCTGTTACGATAGGTGTGGACAAAGTCACCACCGGTTTGCAGCAGCAGCGTATCACCGGGCTCCAACCGAATGTTGCCGATCTTATTGGTCAGCCGGTCTCCATTGCGGTGCACCGCGACAACCGCAGCATTGTACCGTTGACGAAATTGAGCTTCCCGGACGGTTGAGTGGATCAAGGGGGAGGTGTGTGAGAGCACCACTTCGATCAAGTTTCTCTGCTCGCGCGTTGTGGCAGCTTCCGATACGGTTTCTGAAACAGCGACCAGGCCAGGAATTTTCTCCAGGTCGACAATCGTACTGACAATACCTGTGAAGACGAGTTGGTCTTGCGCACGGATCACGTCACGTGGCGCCGCGGGGGTCAGCACCTCGCCTGCCCGGTCGATCTCGACCAGGAACAACCCGGGGAGATGTCGCAAGCCGGCTTCCTCAATAGTCTGGCCAATCAAGGGACATGTCGGTTGTACTTCTAGTTCCACTAGATACTCGCGTCTTTGTTCGCCCATCTGTTCGACAATATCAATGCGTTTGGGGAGCAGTTTGGGGGCAATCACCAGCAGTACTGCGGTTCCAGCCAGTGCGCATGGCAGTCCTACCAGGCCCAGTTCAAACAGCTCGATGGGACGCATGCGGTCGAGGAACACAGACGACCACTTGGTATCTGGTTCTTTGGGGGACCGTGTTTCGCTCGGTGCTGCGAGGACTTGTCGATGTTGTTGTTGTTCTTCGCGCAATAGTCCGTTGACGACCAGGGTCGTACTGGTACCGATTACAGTACACACGCCGCCCAGGATGATCAGGTAACTCAGCGGTAGTAACAGACGCGACGGGCTAATGTTTTGTCGTCGACACCAATCGATTACGGCGGGCATAGTCATCGCCACCAGCGCCGTGTTGAGCGTGAATGCGGATGCAACGAGTAATGTAGGCGCCAGCCGCCAGAGGGCTTGCTGTTCGGTACGTGCTTTTCCTAGCAGCCGGGAGCCGAGCAGATCCAGCGCGCCGCTTGATCGCAAGCCAGCTGCCACAATCAACAAGCCGGCAATCGCAATCGGTGCGGGATTGGCGAAGCCAGCTAGCGCTTCCTGGGGGGAAATGACGCCCGTGAGGGTCACAACTAACAGCGCGGTCAGGAAAAGCAGGTCGGTTGGCACACCGCGACGCACTTGCAGGATGACAAACACAGTGACTGTGACAGCAACTGCGATCCACGGGTGTGCGGCGGCCGGTGACCCCATGAGAGCAGGTATCCGAAAGTCAAGAAATCGTTCCCAAACGCCTTTTTTTAGCAGACATCGTCACATTTGTCATTATGTTGACCAAGATACTGATGTATTGATTTCAGGACCGCTAAATCCGAGCCTCCTTGGCACCAGCTGCAGGCCATCTTGAAGAAAAACAATTGCCTGGACCGGAATACCCCTGGATTTGACCCAGGGGCCGCACATGACAGGACCACTCACTACTACCTGTATTGCCCAGTTTTTTCATGACTCGCGTTTTCCCCAGTCCGATGTTCTTCTCATATCCGCAGTGTCCCGGCCGCTCCAGCATCGCCTTGGCTGTCCGGTCTGGCAACAAAATCATGTTCGGCGCTCGTTTACGGAGAAATGGCTCGATGAACCGTTCGCTGCAGCTCTTGAGAATATCGGTAGTGTTGCTCATCACGTGTCTGGCAGGTGTTCAATCCGCACCGTGTCAGGTGTCTGCACTACATGGCCCGATCGGGCGTCCAAGCCAGTTACTCTCCCCCGGTGAGGCAAGCCAGCTGGTCGAGCACACAACATCGCAATCCACGCCTGTAGCAGTGGAGCCAGTCGTCTCCAGTTCAGACCAACTTGCCGCATCAGACCAACTTACCACGGACGCGGCGACCGTACCGCCAGAACCAGCTGTTGACCAGGCGGTCGTTCTGCGCAGTGGGCATGATCCAGCATACGACCGAGCTGTTTACGCCAACTCCGTCGCCAAGCCGTCGCCAGTCGGCGTCGCTGAGGAACGTTACTTGACTGATCCCCGTGCCGTTGCGATGTTGTCCCACGGTATCTCCCGCAACGTCGTTGTCCGCCGTATTGCCTTACTTTCACGGTTACAGGAAGCTGCCGGTCGACATCGTTTTGCGCCGCAAGTAGCCATAAAGCCAGGGGCTACCAAAGATGTAATCGTTTCACCACAACCGCCAATGAGCGCTGTCACGTCCAGTGTGTGTCCCTATGTCGATCAGAAAGACCAGGCCCGCTTGGCGCTGCAGGTTCCCCCTGAGCCACCTCTGGCCGCAGTCGCTGCAGTGGTCGATACAGAGACCGTTGAGCCTTCCACATCAAGCCCAAATGTGCCCTTAGCAGGCACGGAGCAACTCAGCCAAGCGGGTCCTGAAACAACAAGTCCGGTTGCCGAGTTTCCTCCCGAGCCTGGGGAGCCTCGTTTGGGCTATTTCATTGCTGTGATTGACGCAGTTGAAGAGCCTGGCTTGGGTTATTTCATTGCTGTGATTGACGGCCCTGAAGATAGGGTCGGTGATGAAAATGACGATGTGACGATAGCCAGCGATCCGCGACCGATTGGAACTGGCATTGGACCTGGGCTCACCCTTGAGGAAACGCCACCTGAGCCGGGACGCGATGCGATTCGCAGCGAGCCTGTGACTGTCGCCCTGGCGACTGAGGAAGCACCGACTGCAGCGGTTGAGGAGTTGCAGCAAGCTCCGCAGGAAGGTACAGGAGATGCGTTGATCGAGGAAGTGGAAGCGCCAGTTGTCCTGAACACCGAGACGTTGGAAAACGAGGAGGACGGGGCCATTGTTGCTGAACCTTCGGTCGCTATCTTTGGCACGTTTGATGGCGGCGCGTTTGACAGTGCTGGTGGTAGTGCTGCATTTGACGGTGGGGCGACACTGGAAAGCAATGCTACTGGTGCCAGCCCGTTTCCAGGAGGAGAACCGAGCCCGCCGGCGATCACCCCGGCAATCGGCAGAGCTTTCCAGCAGGCCTGGGAGAAAACTTTTCAGAGACAGTAAGGAATCGGGACCACATCCCGTCGCGGTGAAAGGACCAAAGCGAACTGCCGGAAGAGGGCTGCTGGTTCTCGTGGCCACCAGGCGAGGTGCGGGGAAAGGATTGGTAAGATGGAGGCAATGGGAGGAAGTAGGCGCCATTCCACTCTGAGGAGGGGTTTGGGGGCCGGTTGTGCGGGAAGATCCTACAGGAAACGGAACAGAAAACTATCTATAGCAACAAGTTGCGAGCGATTTTTTATTTTTCAGTGGCGTTCTTGAATTATGGCAAATAGAATAACGTTAGCCGGCGCAGTTTCCCTGCGCTGCATATCTTTCGGAAGTTTCTCGGGCGAGGCAAGGCCGTAACCCGCTGTAAGTGGCGGAATCGGGCCCTGTATTGTTTCACCTCCGTGTTTTGGAGCGCGACGGCTATGTCCAAACGCAGTCTGCTGGTATTGGCAGCGATGGTCTCCTTAGTGAACGTGATCCCCTCAATGGCAGCGCCACCGCGCGATGCCGATTTGCGGCTGACAAAGGCGCAGGATGACGGGGAAAAAGCTCCAGCAGCGGCAGACCTGCGAGAAGTGCCCCAGGAAGGTGCCTTTCTCGATAGTGTTGAAGCGGCACGCGAGCTTCAAGCCAGTCAATTGGAAGCGGCTGTACGTGTGGCGATCAAGAATGCCCGCAGTATGGTTTCGCAGGAACCGGGCGATGTGGTCCAGGAGCTGAAATATCAGCTCGAGGCGGTACGCCAGTCGTCTGTCGACCCGGAAGTAAAAGTGCAACTTACCAGACAGCTGCAATCCGGCATTAAGGAAGGACAGCGTCTCCAAACAGTGCGTGACGCGGAACGTTCGCAGGCAGAAGAAGCCAAAGCGGCGGCACGCGACCGAGCGCGGATGCTGGAAGATCTGACTCGCAAGCGAATGGTGACCAAGAATTTGATGGACAAATTCAATAGCATCATGCAGGAAGCGAAGACCGATCCGTACCAGTACCGTCGCGCGGAAGATGATATTGCCGCGCAGATTCTGGAAGAAGATCCGAAGAATCAAACGGCTATCCTGGCCAAATTCAACGCACGGTTTCGATTTCATATTCACGAAATGAACCGGTTGCGGGAACTACGGCACAAGATGTACGTCGAGGCACTCTACCAGGTCGAATTGTCGCATGTTCCGTTCCCAGATGAGCCTCCAATTGTTTACCCCGATCCGGAGATCTGGGAAGAACTCACTCTGAATCGCAAAAAGTATGCGTCCGTTTCAGTCGGAAATGACAGCAAACGGGAAAAGGAAATTCTGGCCGAGTTGGATAACCCGACCAGCATCGAATTCGACGAAGAGACCCTGGATAACATCGTGGAGTACCTGAGTGAAACCCACGATATTCCGATCGTCCTCGATGTGCCAGCACTGGATGAGATTGGTTTTGATGTCGCCACCAATCCAATCACGAAGAATCTCACTGGTATTTCCTTGCGGGCGGCGCTGCGAAACATCCTGGGAGATTTGGAGCTGACCTATACGATCAAAGACGAAGTGCTCAGTATTACGACTCAGGAAAAGGCGGAAACTGAGTTGATTACTCGTGTTTATCCCGTCGGCGACCTTGTCGTTCCCATTATGAGCGGCGGTGGTGGTGGCATGGGCGGTGGTATGGGCGGTGGCGGTATGGGTGGTGGCGGTATGGGCGGTGGCGGTATGGGCGGTGGCGGTATGGGCGGTGGTGGTGGTGGTATGGGCGGTGGTGGTGGTATGGGCGGTGGTGGCGGTGGCATGTTCGCTGTCGAAGAAGAGCTGTCACTGGGCACCAAGAAAGCCGTTGCTGCACCGATCAAACGCCCCAAGATCAAACGTAGTGCGACCGCTCAGGACGTGACTGCAGAACCCGCAGAAGCAGCCCCGGTTAAGTTAGATCGTCAGCCGGGTGAGTCTTTGTCGGCTGCCTGGAACCGGTTTTTTACAGAACACGTAAACGGTAACGCTGCGGAACGACGTAAAGTGAATCGAATGGTGCGCGTCAATGTCCGCTTGGAAATGAACCATGCCGAGAGCTTGCTAGAGAAGGATCAAGAAAAAGAAGCTCTGGCCAAGGTCCAGGAAGTAGTGCACGTTCTGCAGGCAGCGTTGCGTCATGGATTTGCGCAACCATGGATGTACGAAGCGTTAGGATTGGCGATGCGTACTGTGCAAGCGCCAGCCGAGGAGATCGAGCGGGCTATTATGTCGGCGGTGGATTTCAGTCGGTCGCCTGAGGACGTATTGTGGGTTGCTTCCTATCTGGCGGCCAATGGATTCGATCAACGCGCGATTCAACTGTTTCAAGATGTCGCCGCGTCGCAGAACTTCCGCCCCGAGCCGTATATACACGGTTTAGCGGCAGCGCAACGACTGAACGATATCGAAGGTTTACGATGGGCTTGTGAAGGAATTCTCAGCCACGCCTGGCCCCGCGAGCATCACGCGATCGAAAGAAAGGCCAAACGCGTTGCCATGGCCACCCTCAAGCAGTTGCGCGAGGATGGTCAGCAGGAGCAAGCATCTCAGTTTGAAAGTGTCTTGAACCGCGCCTTGGTCCGCGACTGTGTGGTGAAGGTGACTTGGACAGGTGATGCCGATATCGATGTCATGGTCGAGGAACCGGGCGGCACGATCTGCTCCTTGCGGAATCCACGCACGACCTCTGGTGGTGTGATCCTGGGTGACACCTCGGCACGTGCCGGCGTTACACCGGTACGTGGTTACTCTGAGACCTACGTCTGCTCCAAGGCATTTGCTGGGCAGTACCAGGTTTTCCTGAGGCGGATCTGGGGTAAGGTGACGGCTGGCAAGGTGACTATCGACATCTATACCAATTATCGCACCAAGGGACAGAATCACCTGCACCGGCAACTCGAAATTGGTGACAAAGACGCAATCGTGACTTTTGAGTTGGATAAAGGCCGCCGCGCTGAACCACTTGAAGAAGTGCAGTTGGCACGGGTCGTTCAGGATCAAGAGGCAGTAGGTCGTGCCATCGCTGCACAGATGTTGAGCAATCTTGATAATTCGCTGGCCTCGGAAGCGTATCAACGCGAGATGCGACTGGCCAAACGAGATGGTCGTCTACGCCGCGGCAGACCGCGTGGGCAGTCTGGTTTTCGACCAGTGCTGACAGTGCTTCCCTCAGGTTCGATGTTCTTTACTAGTGCTGTGATTTCAGCCGACCGACGGTACGTGCGGGTTACCCCGATGCCGATGTTCTCCTCGATTACCGATGTCTTCACGTTTAACTTTGCGAGTGGTGAACAACGTCGCGTTGACGACGATGATGACGAAGGTGGCGGTGGCGGCGGTGGCGGCGGTGGTGGCCAATAACTGCACTGCGTTTGAGGATTTATGAACACGCAACCATACGACCCCCGTTTCTTACAGGGGGTCGTTTTTTTTAATGACTGTGAATTCTTCGAAGCCCACGAATCCTGGGAGGAGTTGTGGGCGGATGACCAGAGTCCCTCGCGCACTTTTTACCAGGGGTTAATTCAGGTCGCGGTGTGCCTCCACCATTTTGGAAATGGGAATATTCGCGGGGCCCGTAAGCTCTACCACAGTAGCCGCAAATACCTTGAACCCTATCGACCGTTTCGCGAAGGGGTCGATCTGGAGAAGTTGTTGAGGGAGTTCGAGGATTGCTGCCGTGAAATAATCGTCGCGGAAGAGGAGTTTCCGGATCTCGAAATCGATCCGGAGCGGATTCCTGAAATTCACTTGCAGCCTGCGGCGGATGAAGGGGCGGGCTAACGTGGCGCGCCGAAAACAGGGTGGCCCAGTTGCCGGGTGAGGCTGCTACCACTGGGCGTTGTCGCGACGTATTATGGTCTGCTCGTTGGTAAGAGCCAGGCGGGATTCGCACGGATCCCGCGTGGCGCAGTCTGTGGCGCGTGATACCCTGGTGGCACCTGGGAAGGCCGTCTCCTGCCGCAAGCGACTGCGTAGCTCATCGATAGCCGCGTGCGAACCAGGTAATGAACAACCATGAAGATAGTCATTTATGATCCCGTTGGTTTTGACGAGTCGCAGATTGCTTCCATTCGCAGTGCGGCAGGTGCGAACGATGTCGTGGTCAGTAGTAAAGAACAGCTTGCTACCGAATTGGAGCAGGCTGAGATTTTTTTCGGGTTTCATCCTCCCGAGGTGTTTCAGCACGCGCCGCATTTGCGTTGGATCCAAGTAACGTCGGCGGGGCTGGACCAAATTCTAGTACCGGAACTGGTCAAGCGAGACCTGTTGATTAGCAACGCGAGTGGCGTTTACGCCCCGCAAGTTGCCGAACAAGCCTGGTGTTTAACGCTGGCTATCGCGGGACGCGTGCCCCACTATTGGGAAGAGCAGAAGCAGCACAATTGGCAAGCCGTCGACCGGATTGACCTCGATGGCAGTACGGTGGGCGTAATTGGCTTGGGCGGAATTGGGCGCAGGTATTCACGGGTGGCTGCGGCTTTTGGGATGCGTGTCCTGGCAGTGGATTTACACCAGCCTCCGAAACCCGATTCGGTAGCAGCACTGTGGTCGATCGATGAGATCGACCAGTTACTGGAGCAATCGGACTTTGTGCTCGTCTCTTGTCCCTATACGAGCGAGACACACCATCTTATCAATGCCGATCGCTTCTCTCATATGAAGTCTAATGCTGTGCTGATAAATATTGCGCGCGGTAGTATTGTGGATGAACAGGCGCTTGTCGAAGCACTTCAGAGTGGAAGCATTGCGGCGGCCGGGATTGATGTTTGCGAGCAGGAGCCACTACCACCTGAAAGCAATCTCTGGGATGTTCCCAATCTGGTCATCAGTCCGCACTGTGCGGGACTATCGCCACAGCGAATGCAGCAAATGGCGGATTTTTTCATCGAGAACCTGGGCAGGTATGTTGCCGGCCAACCGTTGATGAACCTGGTTGACCAGCAACTCGGCTACCCGGTACCTGCTCAAGTGTGATGCTGCGCCGAGTTGCGGCGCGTGTGCAGTCGTTCGTTCGGAGTCTACGGGGCTCAGACTTTCCCGTGTGAACCTCGGTCGTGACGATCGAGCCGGCAGTGCAAGCGGCAACGCCGCGGTTGAAGACGCGACCGAGGCCGTGGCAATGGCCCTAAGTCTTTTTAGATGTGGTGTTTAGGGTTGGCGATGTTGGCTTGAATGAACGCCCTTTGACGTGTATGATGCTTGTGAATGGACGACTTTGCGCCGTGGAATTCCCACCCCCTAAGAAAGACTCCATGCGAGGTGTTTTGATGCGGAATGACTGCATCGGGAGAGGTTGCCGAGCCCTTTGTCTGGCCCTGATGACGTTGCCAATCCTGCAGGGATCAGGCCAGGAAGTGGTCCAGGCAGCAGAGTTGTTGGCGCCCGAGACCCCCATTGCGGAAGTGGTTGATCACTACCTGGGAGCCAAACTAGCTAGCGCGGGTGTTGCTCCGGTGGCCGTTGCTGCGCCAGCAACACTGGTCCGCCGGATCACTTTGGACCTGGTGGGGCGGCCACCGACCGTTCATGAATCAAGGGAGTTCATTACTTCCACCAGCCAGCAGCGGCGAGCCGAGCTGCTCGATCGATTGTTTGCCGATCCTGGTTTTGTACGTCATCAAGCGAATGAGTTTGATCACATGTTGATGGTCGGGGGCGAGAGTATTCGCGACTACCTGTTGCAGGCGTTTGGTGACGATCGGCACTGGGATGAGATCTTTCGCGAATTGCTGCTGGGTCGTGACGATGACACCCAGCAGACTGGGGCGTTGCGTTTCGTCAAGACTCGGGTGTCCGACTTGGACAAGTTGACGAACCAGACGAGCGTGGTGTTTTTTGGCGTGAATATCAGCTGTGCCAAGTGTCACGACCATCCGCATGTCTCTGAATGGACACAGGACCATTTCTACGGCATGAAATCGTTTTTCAACCGTACCTTTGATAATGGCGGGTTGCTTGGGGAACGCGAATACGGGTTGGTCAAATTCAAGACCAACTTCGGCGAGTCACGTCAGGCATCGCTGATGTTTCTCAACGGTACGGTACTGGAAGAGCCCGCGTCCAAGGATCCGACGGGTGAGGAACAGAAGGCCGAAAAAGCGAAACTGGAAGAGCTCAAGAAAAAGAAACAGCCGCCGCCAGCTCCGGCGTTCAGTCGTCGAGCACAACTGGTAGAGGTGGCCTTGCAGGCCAAGGAGAACAACTACTTCGCGCGGGCCATTGTGAACAAGATCTGGCATCGTTTTTTTGGGGTTGGTCTGGTTGTACCGATCGATCAGATGCACCCTGAGAATCCACCGAGCCACCCGCAACTGATCGCCTGGCTGGCGCGCGATCTCGTATCACACAAATACGATTTGAAACGCTTGATGCGCGGGCTGCAGATGAGTCAGGCGTATGCCCGCAGTAGCCGGCACGGCGGTGAGCAGCGCCCGGATGCCCGGCTGTTCGCAACTGCTTCATTGCGTCCCTTGAGCCGCTATCAATATGCCACGACCTTGCGGATGGGCAGTATGAATCCCGATCGATTTGTCGTGTCAGACAAGATCGAGGAACTGCAGAAACAAATTGAGGCGCAAGAAAACGCCGCTCGTGGTTTTGCGGGTCAGATCGAGCAGCCCTATGACGGTTTTCAGATCGGTGTAACGGAAGCACTCTTGATGAATAACGCCGAGCAGGTCGAGAAGGAATTTCTCAGTGATTCGGGCGATTCACTCGTGGGGAAGTTGAAGACAATTGAAGATTCGCGCGAACTGGTTGAGGTGGCGGTTTGGACGGTCCTCAATCGACCACCGGATGAACAGGAGATCAAGTCGTTTGAAGCATACCTGGCGCGCCGTGTGGATCGTAAGCTGGATTCGTGCCGGCAATTGGTCTGGGCGCTTTTGACGAGTAGTGAATGTCGATTTAATTACTAATCGTCAGGCCAAGCGGACTCGTGTCGGTCGATGATAAGAATAAGAAACAAACTGCTTTTTCGGGAGCGATGTTATGGCCCGTAGACGAGGCAACGGTTTTTGCGGATCTGCCGAGCATCTGGTCAATCGGCGTGCTTTTCTCGGCGGTACCGCGTTGGCGACCGCCGGACTGGCGTCTGATATGACAAGCTTGGACGTGCTACGCACTCCGGCGTTGGCGAATCAGCTGCGGCGTCGTGGTAAACGGGTTATCCTGCTTTGGCTGGCAGGGGGAGCAAGTCAACTGGAAACCTGGGACCCGAAACCCAATCGTCCCACAGGTGGTCCATTTGGTGCCATTTCAACCAACCTGGAAGGGGTTCGGATTTCCGAGTTGCTGCCAAAGATGGCACAGCGATTGGAAAACACTGCAATTATCCGTTCGTTGAACACGAAGGATGGGTCGCACGGTAGTGCGGCACGGATGATGCACCTGGGGCGCCGAGATGAGCCTAATGTCACCTATCCCGATTTAGGGGCGGTCTGTGCGCGTGAATTAGGCCAGGCCGACAGTAAGGTTCCGGATTACGTTTCGTTTTACACGGCGACCGAAGGTCGTGGAAACGCCTTGGGGCAGTCTGGATTCCTGGGTGCGCGGTATATGCCGATGTTCTTGACGACGAATACCAAGCCTGAAAATCTCTCGCGATTGGAAACGATTTCGGATCTCGACCATCGGGAGCGGATGGATCTGCGCGCATTGATCAGCCAGCGTTTTGCCGCTGGCCGTGACTCGAACACCTTGGACAGCCACAACGAGGCGTATGCTCGGGTGCGGGGATTGATGGCGAGTGAGCAGCTGTTTGATGTCTCGAGTGAGCCGCAGTGGATTCGTGATCGATACGGACCGTCGTTGTTTGGGCGACAGGCTTTGGTGGCACGTCGCCTGGTCGAAGCGGGGACTCCGTTTGTCAAGGTTTCACGCGCCTGGTGGGATAGCCATGGTCAGAACTTTGAAACCCATCTGGAGCTGGTGAGCGAATTGGATCATGTCATGTCCACATTGCTGGACGACCTGAAGTCGCGGGGAATGTTAGAGGATACTTTGGTGATTACGCTCGCCGAATTCGGCCGCACACCTAACATTAACCCGAGTCTGGGGCGCGATCATTTCGCCCGTGCCTGGAGCGCTTCCTTGACTGGTTGTGGAGTCAAGGGCGGGACGGTATATGGTGAAACGGATGCCGATGGACAACATGTCAAGGATGGCGAGATTGGTGCAGGTGAGTTGTTTGCCACGATTTACCAGGCCCTCGGCATCGATCACCAACACGAGTATTTTGTCGGGGCGCGGCCATTACCACTGACGAATCCGGGCATCGAACCGGTTTCCGAAGTGTTAGCGTAATCTGCGTATGCCAGGATGTTTTGTTATCTGTTTGAACCCGGTTGCCTGTTTGGAATCGCTTGGAAGTCGCCGCTCCGGCTGGAAGCAAGTTTCAGAATTGGACCAGTAGATCATCGTTTGGTGAACCGGCTGTTTGCCAACGAGTGTCTGCTAAGCAGTGTTGTTCTGATTTCATTTGAGAGGATGATCCATGTCGGATCCCGCAAAGTTGAAAGTCGTCAAGCAAGTTGATCGCCCCGACATTCTGTTTTCGATTGCCCGTGTGCCGGAATCGACGCAGTTGTATGTAGGGAGCAGTGACCAACGTGTCTACTCGTTCGACGCCTTCGATGAAAAATCGAAACCGCAGGCGTTTGTTGGCCATCGTAGTTACGTCAGCGGGCTGGTTCTGACACACAGCGGACAGTTGGTCTCGGGAGGCTATGACGGGCGGTTGATATGGTGGAACCGGGAGTCCCGTGATCAGGTACGTTCACTCGCGGCCCACCAGAAGTGGATCCGACGCGTTGACGTGACTCCTGATGGCCGCACGGTGGTCACGGTGGCAGACGACATGGTGTGCCGCTTGTGGGATGCCGAGAGTGGGAAATTGCTGCGGGAATTGCGAGGTCACAAACCGCAGACACCACACCATTTCCCCTCAATGTTGTTCTGTACAGGAATTTCATCAGATGGCAAGTTCCTGGCGACAGCCGACAAGGTGGGGCACATTGTGGTATGGGAAATTTCCAGTGGAAAGAAACTAAAAGAACTTGATGCGCCGAAGATGTATACCTGGGATCCGAAGCAACGCATCCACTCAATCGGTGGAATTCGCAGCCTGGCATTTTCGCCGGACAGCCGTTTACTGGCTGTCGGCGGCATCG
This sequence comes from uncultured Pirellulaceae bacterium, assembly GCA_964542185.1. GTDB lineage: Bacteria > Planctomycetota > Planctomycetia > Pirellulales > Pirellulaceae > UBA9264. The sequence goes on along the minus strand of CAZITS010000013.1, from coordinate 1,263 downwards.
GGCAAATCGGGAATATTGATCACCTCGGCGCGCTGGCGCGGCTCGAGGTCTTCGATTGGCAGAAGGGCGAGCGAACGCACGAATTTCCTGGCGACAAGTTCAAGGGGTTGTTTGAACGGCTGGTCTTCCACCCCCAGGGCAAGTGGTTGCTGGGGGCAGGTGGTGACCACAATGGTTTCATCAAGTTTATTGACCTCGAGTCGAAAAAAGTCATACGGCAGGAAAAAGCTCCCATGCACATCCACGATCTGGTTGTCGATGAAAATTACAACCGGATTTACGCGGCCGGGCACGGCAAGGTCGTGGTCTGGGAAATGAACGGGTAGGCCGGTTCAGCCAATTAGTGTGACGGCTACCAGGGCAGGGCATCAAGAGACTTGCGATTGTGGCGCGTTGATCTCGACGTGGCTTCAGCGTGCGCCACAGAGGAAGACCAGCATGGTTTCATTTGCTCAAGGGTTGCCACCGAGGGCAAGTCGCATCGTAATAGCCAGACTTGCTGTCACATTACTTGTTGGCTTGTTGGCCGCCACCTGGCAGCGGGGTATTGCCCAGACACCGTCTGTACCTCCCGAACCACCGCCGCAGCAGAGCTCAGCCGTCGCTGTCGCGCAAACACAGGCTGATCTATTGCATCAGACATTAACCGCCACCCTCAGCGTCATTCATCGATCTTATTTCAAGGATGGGGATACCTTGCCGGTACCCTCACGTGCCTTGGAAGGTGTTTTCTATCGCCTGAAACGTAACGCGAATATTGAGGCCCGCTGGATGGCTGTGAATACGCCTGCCATGAGCCTGCAACACAAGCCACGCAACGCGTTTGAGAAACGTGCCGCCGCCGCCTTGGCCCGCGGTCAACGGACTTTTGTTCAGGTCGACCAGGGGCATTTGCGCCGCGCGGGAGCCATCACCCTGTTTAGTTCCTGCCTCAAGTGTCACTCGCCTGCCGCGCCTGGAAAGAAACGCAATCCGGTCGCAGCGCTGGTGATTAGCGTTCCGCTACCCGAATTTCGTCGCGAGCCTGTGGAACGCTAGCTGGAAGAATCATGTTCCGGGAGGCGTTTCAGCGTTACTTGCACAATGCTGGTGTTGTGGAACGGGATGTGAACTGGCTGAGCGGGTGGACAGCCTCGGTTGAACAGGGATCGAGTCAGAGAGTACGATTGTCCCGGGCCAGAGTGTGCCGTTCGCGACACCCTGTACGAGACCCCTTGTTTTTTTCAGTTTGCGGGTTGTCTGTGGAGTGATTAGCCAATGTTA